>MWJR01000162.1 GCA_002127415.1 Calditrichaeota bacterium AABM5.125.24 | reverse complement strand
GCCGATCTGGGTGCCCGAGTTCAGCGACACAACCGCCACCCCGTTGGAGGTGTTGGAAGAGTCGAGCTGTCCGCGGTTGTTGATGTTGCAGCCTTCCGGTTGCGGCGGCTCGTGTATAAGCTCAAACACGACCGTCACCGGTGTCGCAGTCATCAGGTTCCCATTCGGGTCACGAACGGTGGCCCTGAGGGTAGAGGTCTCGATGCCGCCGGTGCCGACCACCTGTATCAGGAGCGGATCGGCGGTCAGCTCGATTGAGTTCGGTTGCCCGGAGATGAACCTCACCGTCGTTTGCCCCGTGATCGGCCCGGCAGGGGTCACAACTGTGGCCGTCACCAACGCGATACCCGCCGCCACACCGGGAACCAGCCTGACCTTTGCCTGACCGGCATCATCCGTCGTGGCATTTGGATCTATCGACCCCAGGGTGGTTTCGAATGTCACCATAGTCCCCTCCTCGACCGGGTTGTTGGCGGTGTCGGAGACCGTGGCTGTGATGGTCGAAAACGCGGACGGATCGTTGGTGGGCAGACTGGTCGGATCTGCACTGACCCTGACGTTGTTGGGCGGACCGGGCAGCAGCGTAATCATCCATTCGTTGCTGACCACCGTGTCGCCATCAACGTTGACCACGAAAGCGGTCAGCACATCGGTGCCGACATTGTTCCCGGCGATATAGAAGGTCTCAGCCACCCCGAAGCCGCCGATCACCGTCACCGCGTCCTGGGTGAAGCGACCGATCTGGGCCCTGAAATTGACCATAGTCCCGTCGGGAGCCCGGTCGCCGTTCTCCAGAATGCAGGTGGCCCTAGCCGAGCAGGAGTCGTTGCTGCCGGCGGTCATCTGGTTGGCAGCCGCACTCAGCGTGATCATATCTACCGGATTGCGCTCCAGGATCATAATCTCCACCTGCGCCTGCAGTCCCATCGGGTTATACTTGACGATTACCACAGCCGGTTCAGGGTTGTCGTTGGGATCCACCGAGGGGAGACCGATATCCACCAGCTCCGCGCGGGCGATCCCCATCGAATCGGTGGTGACGGGGGAGTTGACCGAGCCGTGGGTGGCGGTGAAGATCACCTGCCTTCCCGCCAGGGCCTGGTAGTCGGCGTCCTTCAGCACCGCGGTCAGACTGGCCTTGGTCAGGCCGTTATCGGCGTAGATAGACTGTCGGTCGGTGTTGAGTGTCAACGTGCCGACATCGCTGGCTGATTTCACCACCGTGATAGTGGTCGTCACCGGATCCATCCCGAACACGGAAGCGGTGATCTCGGCTTCTATCCTGTCGTCATCGGGGAAGTCGCTCTGGGGCAGGATGATCCACTCGGCGGTCGAAACCCCGGCGCTGTCGGTGGGAGTAATCCCCGACAGGGTGCCGTGGGAGGCCTCGTAGTCGATATTGAGCCCGCCGATCGCTTTGAACTGTAAATCACGCACCTGAGCCCGGATGGTGGAATGTGCAATCGAATCGGGAGGTATGTTCAGGTAGTTGGGGAAGGCGTTCACGATCAAATCTCCGATCTCACGATTGACCAATATGACATCGAGGCCCAGCGAGTCGGTTATCTCTCCCTGGTTGATCCCGGCTATAACCCCCTGGGCCTTGCCGGACACGGTCAGCCTCGATACCCTGAGAGAACCGCCGTCATCCCCTTCTCCGGCGGAGGTTCCCCCTGTAACGCTGGGGAGAACCGTAGCATGGAGCCACACCATTCCGTGATCGCCGAGGGTGTGGAAGGTGGTTACGATCTTACCCTCGAAGTCGGTGGTATCCTGGGCAACCAGGGAGCCGAACCTCGGGTTCCCACTCACCTGAAACTCCACTGTGGCGCCTTCCACACTGCGGCCGTTATCATCGGTCACATAGGCTTTGATCTCTACCTGTCTGTTCTCATCGGGGAGGACGTAGACCGGGTTATATTGGGTGTGCAACCTGATATCGCACGGTTCAGACCTCGGCCTGATCTCAATTGTCGTGCTGGCAGACCTCTCTCCGACCTTGGCTATTATGTCGCAGAAGCCGTATCTGTTGACAATCGAACTGAAGGTCTTGGTGACCAACCCGTTGAAGTCGGTAGTTCCGGTGTCTCCATCGACGGTTCCCAGATTGATGGGCTGGGTGCTGAAGTGCACCAGAATGCCGGATATGGCGACACCGTTGGTGTCCGACAGCGAGGCGGTAACGGTGGTCTGGTCGGTTCGACCGGGCGGCACCGTCAACACCTGCTTGGCAGCCACGATCTCGATCTCGCCCAGGATGTCCTGCACGATCTCGATGTTGACCACCTTGGTGGCACTCACCTGACCGGAACGCGCCTCGATGACCACATTGGTCGATCGCTCGAGCACCACCGTGTAAGCCGCCTTGAACTCGCCCGCTACGTTGGTAGCAGTGTCCGTTCCGGCAGCGGCGATGGTTCCCTTCCATACCTGGGGGGCCTGAATAGCGAACTCAATCTTGACCCCTTCAACACCAAAGCCGTCGATGTTGCGGGCGGTGGCGGTCACCTGTTCAGTCCGCCGCTCACCAACAAAGCCGCGGATGTGACCGTGGGTTATGTCGAGAGCGATTGAGGCAACTTCACCGCCTCCACCAATGCCTGCACCTGCAGGACCCCCATCGTCCTGGCAGCCCACGATCAGGCCGATCGTCAACGCCAACAGAATTGTTACAAATACTAAAGTCCGTTGCATTGTCCTTTCCTCCATAACTGTTCAATATACCAAATCACCACTGCTTCACCGATATCCGCTCACAGGAAGCGGAATTGCATATGGTGCATCACCTTAAAGACCGAACCACGACTACAACCGTGGCCATCTGAGTAACCACCAGGAGCATATCCTTGCTCAGCGCCCAGTAGTTGATGTCCAGCTTTTCCGGAATAAATATGGTATCACCGATCTCGATCGGCGTATCCTTCTTCGGCTTGACCCACATCCCGGAGTGGGCCTTGATCAGTCGCATCTTGCGTGCGCGCGCATTCCAAGAGAGTCCCCCCGCCTTGTTGATATAATATTCGTAATTCTTCCCCGGCTCATATCTGATCAGGCCGGGATTCACAACCTGTCCCGCCACGTTCACTATCGGGCTCAGGGTCGGTATCTCTATCTCATCCTTGTCCCGCAGTATTATATCCTCTTCAAGTCGGCCATTCAGGAACAGCTCAGCAAAATCGACCACAACCGCCGGCGCCTCCTCGCGCGAGCGGATCTTGAAGTATTCATACTCCATCTCACCCATCTCAGCCACCGACATCAACCGGAGCCGCTCGAACTCCGGATCTTCCACCTCGGCTATGGCCCGCCGGAGAACCTTGGCGCTCGCCATGTTAGCCAGCTGGGTGAATCCACCACAGGCCTCGATGATATCGGTCAGCCTGGTGTTGTCCTCTTCGATGGGGTAGACGCCGGGGTATTTGACCTCGCCCGTGACATTCACGTGATACTTCAGGCGGTAATCGGGCATCTTGCGCACGAAGATGCGGTCGTCGGGGGCCAGTTCGGGATCGTATTCACCGGTCGATGAATCGGTCAGATCGACCCGCTCCTCCCAGCTTTTACCGCCATCATCCACGAAGTGAACTATAATAATATCGGTGATCAGGGCGTCGGTGCGAAACCCGCCGGCCATCTCGATCATGCCGACCAGCCTGTCACCGGGGAGGAACTCAAACTCGCCAGGGGCCTTCACCGCGCCAAAGACGTTTACCACCCCAACCTCCGTGTCCACCGCCGGCACGTGAATCTGGTCCCCGTCTGACAGAACCGGGTTGTATTTCAGGTCACCCGTGCGACGGTAGCGGAGGTAATCGATGGTTCCGGTGTCACCGCTGCGGCTGGTGAGACTGATGTGACGCTGTGACGGCATCGGCTCGACCTTTTCAGGGGCGATCCTCTCCCCGGTTGATCCTCGGTGCTCACCCTTCTCCTTCCGACGCATTCGCAGGGCATCCTCCACTTCCGGCTCCAGCTCGACCGGCTCCAGAAAGCCACCCGCAGCTGCGATGAGGGTTGAAAGCCTGTCAACGGCGGAGAGTTCATACACCCCCGGTTTGACCACGAAGCCGCTTATCGATGCCTTCATAATCCGCACGCAAATCAGCCTCAGGTCGATGTTGGTGTTCGGGTATATCGCTGCCGCAGCCTCACAGACCAGACTTTCGGCTTCAGCCACGGTTAGATCCGCCACCTGCAGCGTGCCCACACCAGGAACCGCGATGTTCCCGTCAGGGGTGATGTTCAGCTCTTCCATCAGCTCGATGTTCCCCCATACATCGAACTCGAGCCAGTCACCGGGACCGAGTCTGTATTGGTGGGGGTCGATGGCTCCCTCAAGCGCCTTAGAGGGAACCGCACCTCGACGAGGTCTCTCCACCTGATCGCCCAACGGTGTCTCGAGGTCTAAAACCTTCAACTGACCAAATGCCAAAGAGCTTGCGATCAAGACCGCTAACGCCCCCCCGTAAGGGATCAAATACATAATCGGACCAAGCCTCCGCTGCCGCAGGGACGGCTTATGTCCAGACAGGCTTTCGTCCGCTACTCGCCCTCTTCCGGCACCGGACTCTTCACCTTGACGTTCAGGTCCTCCTGATACCTGAACTCAGCGTCCTGCACCTCATTGGACTTGTCGATGTATGTATATTCATCGATCAGAATATGCGGGGTCACCTCGATGATCAGGTCGGTTTTACTGGTGCTGGTCACATTATAGCGGAACAGCCCTCCCAAGAAGGGGATATCACCGAAGAACGGCACCTTGTGAACGGTCTTGGTCGATACCAGCCCCATCAGGCCGCCGACCACGATCGACTGGTGGTTCTTGACCCGAACCGTCAAGTTGGAGGAACGGCGCACTATACGGGGGATGGTCAGATCCGGCCCGATGAACTCAAAGATCGAGCTGACCTCCGGGTTGAGTTCGACGGTGATGTAGCCGTCGGTGTTGACGTAGGGGGTGATCTCCAGCTTGATGCCGACCTCTTCACGCTGCACCGTCACCTGCCCGCCGACGCCACCGGCGCTGGTCACATAGGGCACCACGTCAACCAGTTCGATCATCGCAGGACTGGCGTTCTGTGTGGCCACCTTTGTGTTGGCCAGAACGTCGGCACGGTTGTTCTTCAGCAGCCAGTCGAGTGCTATCTCATAGACCGGCTGGCTGCGCCAGAGGGTTCCCACCGTGTTGACGCTTTCAAGCGCCTCGAAGGGGTTATACTGCCGCGACCTGGCCGAGACAGCGTCCACCGCGGTGGCAGCCTCAGTTCCGGGCTTTGTCGACCCCTCATAGAAGAACTGCGTGGTGGAAGTCGACAGCTTGGACCAGTTTATCCCCATCCGCTCTTCGTCCTGGACCGAAACCTCTATCAACCGAGCGGAGAGCGTGATCTGCATCACCGGCTGGTCGATGTCGTGCACCACCCGATCGATGTCAGTGATGATCTTGGGGGTGGTGATGATAAGAAGTTTGTTGCCGGCCTTATCGACCTGGATCTTGGCGGCAAAGTCGGACAGCAAGTCCTTGACCTCCTCAGCATCCGCATACTGCAGACTCAGCACATAAGAGTTGAGTCCCACCTGCTCCTTCAATTTGGATGCCTTTGCGACCAGGAACGAGTTGCCGATGATCTCGTAGGAGAGACCGGCGGCGCGAACCACCAGGTTCATAGCCTCCTCGATCGGCGCATCCCTGAGGTGGATCGAGATCCGCTCCTCCTTCGACACTCCCGGCCCGGTCACGATGTTGAAGCCGCTCTTGGCGGCCAGTATCGATAAGACGCTGGGCAGATAAGCGTCTTCAGCGTCAATACTGACAATGGTTCGCAATCCGGGAGCGGTGGCGGCAAAGGCCTCCATCCTGGTTCCACCCTCTTCGGTTTCCTGAGCTGCGACTTCAGGGACAGCGGCAAGCGCCACTGCCAGAGCAAGTGTGATATGGAGTATACACGTAGCCCGTAAGGTTCCGCCCATTAGCTCTCCTCACCCAATTTATTACGGTTGTTTATTGCTAACCTGGAAAAGAAATATCAGGATGCCCGCAAGTTGCGGGGCTAAAAATTTCCGATTGGAACCTGCTTAACCTCGACAATCGGCACCAGCTCACCCTTCGACCCGAACCGTTTTATCTCCTCCTCGATAGTGTCGGGCGCTTTCTCGGTGACCAGTGCCAGTCGCTCTCCACTGCGGACCAGCATCACACGGTTCTTCCCGATCGACTCCACTCGATAGCCTCCGACCTTGCCACCCGTATCCAGCACGTGGCTGCGTCCCTTATACTTGATAATTGCGGAAGGTCCCTTTTCACCGGTGATGGTGCAGGACAGCCGCATCCGGGTCTCGGTCTCGGGCATCTCGCCGAATATCTTCAGAAACTTCCGGGTGTGGATGACGCGTGTCAGGTTGAGCGGGTCATCATCCAGCTCGAAGGTCTCTGCCAGTCGAGTCCGCAGATCCGCTTCCAACTTATCGACGGTGGCTCGCAGAACCGGATCCTGCACCCCTCGCTCCTGTCGCTTCTTGATCTCTGCCTGCCAGCGCTTTATCTGCTTGTCAGCCTCCCTGGTCTTCAAGCCGACCAGTACCAGCACCACCAGAAGCAGGAAAGTCAACAGGTTAAAAAACAGTTTGTCCCGTCCCTTCATGCGGAATGCCTCCCAGCCTTCAACGTTGTTTAATAAGGGTTAAGGTCGAGATCTTGATGACCAGCTCGTGCGCACTGAGATCCGTCTTCTCCGCCTGCGAACCGGACTTGCGCACGGCGTTGTCGATCTCGAACTGTTCAACTGTAATCAGCCGCTCCGACTTCTCCAACTGGTTGATGAATTTCCCCAGCTTCTCGTAAGAGGCCTCGATGGTCAGTGTATAGGGGGTGCGCACATAGTCGAGCCGCGCCGACTTCTTCCCCGGCTCAAGCTTGGTCAGCTTGATCTCCAGCTCGTCAAGGAAGCCGGTGATATACTCCAGGAACGGCAGTGAAGCGTCCTCGGCCAGCGAATCGCTCTTGGAGAGCGCCAGGTTCTTCTCAATCAGATTGGAGACCAGATCCAGCTGCTGATGGATGATCTGAGCGCTGATCAGCTTCTCATCGCGCAGCTGTAAAGTCCGGTCCAGCTGTCGGATCTTCGATGGATAATCCGAATAGATCCAGTTGTAGTAGCCCCATGCCGAGCCGCCGAACAGCACCAGCATTAAGAGCATTATCAGGTTGCGCTTCATCTATGAAACCTCATATATCGACACCTGTCCCTACCCCCTCACGGAACGGGATATGCCGGTCCTAGCGTCGGTCCGTCGCTCGCGTGCGCCACGACCGATCAGCTTCTCTTTCTCAATGGTGCACAACACCGAGAAGGAGAGGATGGTCTGCTCCTCCACTTCGGCCCGATGCTGCTCCTTCAGCCGCATCTCGCCGAAGTCCCGGAAGAACAAGGGCGAGGCCCGCAGCTTGTCTATCGCCTCCTTGACCCGGTCAAACTCCTTCTCGTCCTTCTTGATGGTGGAGACGAAGCGGAGCAGCAACATCTGGTTCTTGTATTCGAGGTAGGTCAGCGCCATCTCTTCCGGAATCTCCTGACCTATCGCCAGGAACTTCTTGGTCCAGAGCACTCGCGCCTTCTCGAGCTTGGCCAGCGCCAGCACGTCCTCCTTGGAGATGTTCTTACCGGTCTTCTTAAGGGAGTCCAACTGACGGTCGATGTCGCGGATGGTGGTCTCTTTGACGGACACGAGCCTCTCGATGGTGGTATACTGCTGGATGTTGATCCCCGCCAGCACCAGAACGAACACCACCAGAACGGTCAGTGTGATGATCTCACGCCTTCGACGCCACCGCTTCTCCCGCTCGGCTATGTCCTCGCCTTTGTTGAGGTTGACTGTGAACTGGGTAATCATAACTACAGATCCCCTCGAATAGCCAGCCCGATAGCTGGCGCCATCTGATATGGATTATCCGCTTCAATCGGCACCCGGCTATCCAGTTGATTGAACGGATTGTAGAGCTCTATCGGCAGGTTGAACTTGTTGCTGAGGTATTCGTCGAGGCCGGGGAGCATCACCCCGCCGCCGGTGAGAACCAAGTGGGTGAAGACGGTCTGGCCGGTGTCCTTGACATAGAAGCGCAGCGAACGGTTTATCTCGTCACCGAGCTTATCCATTGAGCTCTTCTCTGTCACTGCCAGCGCATCCTCCGCGGTATCTCCCTTCTTTTCGATGTCGGGGTTCATCCCCTGTTCCCGTTTGACCTGCTCGGCCTCCTGATAGTCGAGCCCGTATTTGCGTCTCAACTCATCGGTGAAGAACTGTCCGGCCACCGGAAGATCTCGGGTGAAGAACATATCCTTGCGACCGATGACCGACAGGTTGGTCTTACGTGCACCGATCTGCAGGAAGATAGCCGCCCCCTCCTCAGGCATCTGGGAATGGATTAGGTAAGAATTGAGAACCGCCAGCGATTCGATGTCGATTATCCCCGGCTTGAGTTCGATCTCCCTCAGCAAGTCCTGATGGGTCTCGTAGTGCTTGCGGGTGGTGGCAACCAGAAGCACCCTCACCTTGTCCGACTCTGTCGGATCGTCGCCGAGGATCTGGTAATCGATGATGGTTTCACTGCCATCCAGAGGGATGTGTTTGCGGGCCTCGAGCAGCAGGCTTGAAGCCATCTCAGCCTCGGTCATCATAATGCTCGAGATCTCCTTGGCTGCGACCTGAGCTCCGCCGATGCATGAGGCAAGCCGCTTGATCTTCTTGGGAGCGATCCCGATCTCGCCCATCACTCTCATCAGTTGCGGCACAGCAACTGACTTCTTGGGACCCTCCGGATCGTATGCGTCCCCGCCGGTGTAAATCTCACTGCACTTCCACTTGACCAACCGGAAGCGCGGGCCGACCTTCTCGACCACAGCAAGTTTTATACTGTGAGAGCCGAGATCGAGACCGACGCGGAGGTTGCTGCGCAGACCGAACATAATCCTACCGAATTAAAACGAATTAAATGGAATATCAGTGCCCCCCCATAAAAAAACCGAAAGCACAGAGATGGGCTCGCCGTGATACAGAGCTTCCACAACTTCAGCGCACCGTCAGAGAATCAAGTGTGGGTCGGCAAGACCCGGAACCCCGCTTTCGGACAGCGCACCGGCCCCCCCGTCCCTCTGCGGACGGGGGGAACCGGGGTGCAGAGCGAGGGGGATTACCGCCTTGAAGGCGTCAGTTCTCCCCACGAGATAATATCAAACAGGCCGTGACCGTATTCATCCACCGCTTCAAGGTAGTATGGCGGCGGACGCCTGTCGAAACGGAAATCGTAGTGATAGTCCTTGCCGTAGCCGGTGCCGTCGTGCTGACCGGTGCCGTGGTTGGAGCGATGCACATATCCCCGACGATACTGGGTTACTGCACCCTTAAGGTGGATGATGCCCCGCTCATCGGGCGTCGGACCCTGATAGAGCTCCCAATCGTCGTTCTGATGCTCAAAGGTGAACGACTCGCCCAGCGCCACCATCCCGGCGTTTATAATGATCGAGTGACGATTGACCTGGAGCGGTCCGGAACTTCTACCGTTCTCCCGGCCGTTAACCCAGTTGTCCCTGATGATGATATTACTCTCCGAGACCAGCCCCAGCATATGCGTCATATCGTCTTCTTCAAACCAGCCGTTGTATCGGTCGGCCCCCTCGAAGCGGATGTTATCAACCAGCCACATATCGCCCGAAGTGCCGAGGGTCACGCAGCCGGTCACAACACCGTAGACCTCAGCATCACCATCGACGAAGCACGCCCCCCAGGAGGGTGATGGAACGCTTACCACCAGCGAATCCTCCTGATACAGCTCTGGAGGGGTGCTACCCTTAAGGTACTGCCAAAATGAAATAGAGCCCGGTTCAAATCTGACCCTGATCATAAGCCGTCCGTTCTGGCTCGATACCCGGGGATTGGCGGCCGCGCGGATGGCGGCAGCCTCCATCGGGAAAAAGACCAGGGGAACGTTGAACTGCGGTGGATACTCGAAGTGTATGTTCCCCGGTTGATTGTAAATAAAATGGTCCTTCGAGGTCGAAACCGGTCCATAGAAGTGAGGGGAATACTCGAGTCCGATGTAGTCGTTCGAATGCGTTCTCCCCCACAGGGAGTCGTAAGTCCAGAACCAGATTATCTCACCGAAGCGGGTCTTCTCGTGATGCGTCAGATACATATAGTTGGCGAAGGATCTCAACCGGGCCCGCATAGTGGCTGTTCGCTCCACCCTCACCTGCTCACCATAGCGGCGGTTACCAAGCTGGTGGTTTGCGAACTCGGCACGACCGGTTGAGTAAACATCATAGGTATCGGTGCGCTGGAAGACGCTTCCCTGCCCCAGATACGACACCCGAACTATCTTGGTGTTGTAATACATCCCCACGTTGGGGACGACACCCGGTGGAAGGTAGACCACCCCCTGGGGCAGGTCGGTCGGGGTGCGGGTGCGCAGGAACTGCAGTCCCTGCTCGATTACTCCAGTCTGAGCCAGGAAGTAAGCCTGAACCGTCGCCTCTTCGTAGGCCGAATCCCACCTTTCGTCAGGCACCCAACTCATAAAACCCATACCTGTGGCCACAAGCAGGGCTACGATGACAACCGAAATGATGAGAATGTTTCCGTCGTCGTGGTTAAATCTGCTATGCCTATCCATAATTTCCTCCCTACTGAACATCTTGAGCTTTCAAAGACACAAATGCCATTCGGGGGTTTCGCCTGAAAACCCCCTTCTTGACGACCAGATTCCTTTTCTCGCGCAGGCCCGATTCTTGCCTCTCTCGAGCAGCTCTAAGGCTGCTCGAACGGGTCAGGTGAGGAGATTACCTTGTAGGCGCCAGTTCTCCCCACGAGATTATATCAAATAAGCCGTGACCATGCTCGTCCACCGCTTCAAGGTAGTATGGCGGCGGACGCCTGTCGAAACGAAAGTCGTAGCGATAGTCCTTACCGTAGCCGGTGCCCATATGGTTCGAGCGGTGGACGTAGCCCCGACGTAACTGGGTCACCGCACCCCTCAGGTGGATGATCCCCCGCTCGTCCCAGGGATCCGGCCCCTGGTAGAGCTCCCAGTCGTCGTTCTGATGCTCAAAGGTGAACGATTCACCCAGCGCCACCATCCCGGCGGTTATGATGATCGAATGGTGAGCGACGTCTTGCGCACCATAGTTTTGAAATCCGTTCTCCCGGCCGTTGGTCCAGTTATCCTTGATGATGATGTTGCTCTCCGAGACCAGCCCCAGCATATGGGGGAAATCCTCCTGAACAAAATCGCCGTTGTATTGGTTGGACCCCAGGAATTGGATGTTATCCACCAGCCACATATCGCCCGAGGTGCCGAGGGTCACGCAGCCGGTCACTACACCATAGACCTCGGCCTCCCCCTCCACGAAGCAGGCCCCCCAGGCGGGGGATTCACATCTTGCCACCAGCGAGTCCTCGTCTCCCACTCCCGGAGGGGTGGACCCCATAAGATACTGGTAAAACAGAATCTGGCCCACCTCAAACCTCACCCGGGTCATAAAACGTCCGTTATGGCTCGATATCCAGGGATTGGCAGCCCCGCGGATGGTCGTAGCCTCCTTCGGGAAGAAGACCATAGGAACGTTGAACTGGGGCGGATATTCAAAGTGAATGTTCCCCGGATTAAAGTAGATAAAATGGTCCTGGCAAGTGGATATCGGCCCGTAGAAGTGGGGCGAATACTTGAGGCCGATGAAGTCGTTCGAATGTGTTCTGCCCCACAGGGAGTCGTAAGTCCAGAACCAGATTATCTCGTTAAAGCGGGTGACCTCATAGTGGGTCAGATACATATAGTTGGCGAAGGACCTCAGCTTGGCCCGCATAGTGGCGGTCCGCTCAACGTTCTTCCACTCACCGTATTTGCGGTTGCCGAGCTGATGGTTTACGAACTTGGCTCGCCCGGTTGAGTAAACGTCGTAAGTGTCGGAGCGCTGGAAGACGCTCCCCTGCCCCAGATATGACACCCGAACTATCTTGGTGTTGTAATACATCCCAACGTTGGGGACCACGCCAGGCGGAAGATAGACCACACCCTGGGGCAGGTCGGTCGGGACGCGGGTGCGCAGGTATTGCAGCCCCTGTTCGATGACCCCGGTCTGGGCCAGGAAGTAGGCCTGAACCGTGGCCTCCTCATAAGCGGAATCCCACCGCTCGTCGGCTGCCCAGCGCATATAACCCATACCTGTGGCCACAAGCAGGGCTACTATAACGACCGACATAATGAGGATGTTGCCGTCGTCGCGGTTAAATTTACTGTGCCTATCCATTTTCTCCTCCCTGTAGCTCATCTTTAATCTTCTTCTGACATCGAGGCTCGTCGGGGTCATCATTCGGTGATCCCCTTCTTAACGATCAGGTTCTTGTTCCTCATGTAGACCCGATTTTTATACTCCTTCTCGAACTTCCAGTGTCGCTCACCGGGGTTGATCGCGGCGCGATTGTAGCGGAGCATAAAGGTGATGTCATACGTGGCGCTGAGGAAGCTCTGGTCTCTGTGGGGCCAGTCCTGAATTTCACTCAGCTCTTCGGTCCTCACTCCGTAACCGGTGAGTGTGAACCGACAGATCTCGTATGACTCCCCTCTCCCCAGATCACGCGGGGGGAAGGTTGGATCTACCGGTTGATTTTCAATCTTGACTTGCGTGGTTCGCGTGTCCACGTTCCAGCGCGACGTGATGAACCGGTCATGGTGATAGGGATCGAGATATGTTATGACGATCCTGTGGTAGTTGTCCCCTGTTCCACCATAAACGGTCACATCGACAGCGTTGCGTAGCTCGTGGGTCAACCGTTCGACGACGTCGTTGCCATACTGGTCCATCACCCGGACAGCCCAGCTCCGGTCCAGATGTTCACGAAACGCCATCAGAACGATTGAGAGACCGAGGACCATTATCGACATAATAACCACCGCCAGGGTGGCTTCGATAAAGGTCCAACCCCCGTCGCGGGCAAGCCTATACTTTTGAATGCGCATAAGACACCTCATCTTTCTGCACCTAAGCTATGCCATTTACTCTTTCAGCCTTCAACGGGGGGTTGCTCACAATGTGGCTGGAACCATTGTGGCATCTAAGAAGATCTCGTGTGCCGGCTTCAGGGCCGGTTCGCCC
>MWJR01000169.1 GCA_002127415.1 Calditrichaeota bacterium AABM5.125.24 | reverse complement strand
AGATTGCTGTTCGCCTATAGCCGGCCTGACTTGGCTGACTGGGACGGTGACGGCGACTTGGATATGATCTGCGGAACAATTGACCCCGAAGTGAAGCTGTTTATCAACTCCGGGGGTGGCGGCGCGCCGATACCGCCCGAAGCGGTTCCGGTCGATTTTGCAATTCTGAACAGCTACCCCGAGCCGTTTAATCACAGCACAACCATCGTCTTCCGCTGCGACCGACCTGAGGTTGTCACTTTAACTATCCTCGATCAATCCGGCAGGTGGTTGCGGTCAGTTGAACTGGGCGTCATATCCCCCGGCTTGCATCGTTGTGCTCTTGATATGCAGGATTTCCCCTGTGGGAGATACCTGTTCAACCTTCAGGCGAACAGCCGATCTGTCGTGAAGCCTGTAACCCTGCTTAAATAGTGCTGAAACCCGGTTCTAAAGTTGGTCGTCACCTGTTGCCGATTGCCCTTGCAGCCTGTCTTCTGTTGACGGCGGGTTGTTCGTCGAGCCGCTATATGCTGGACGAACCGGTGAACGACCCCATAATGACCGCCGACGACCAGCAGGACAGCGACCTGGTCAGGGTTGAGGAGGGCGGCGGTGGCGCTGCGGGGGGAGGATGCCCCACGTGATAGCGCCGGGCGAACGCTTCGGACGAAGCGCATCCCTTCATTTCGCGTTCCTCTGTCGACTGCCGGCCTGCACGCTGCTGATCTGCCTGCTTATCCTGGTGAATGCGGGAGAGCTGTCCGCGATTGGCTCCAGCGGGTGGTTCACAACGATGGTGAAATTCGAGTACCAATACACAGACTACGACGAATACGGCTATCACATGGTTGAACCTGAATATCCCTCCAGGGAATACAGCTGCCTGCCTCCCTATGTAGCCGATTTCCCCGAGCACCGTTCCATCGCCAGGATAATTCAGTCATTCGGGCCACTGACATCTCTGGAAGCCCGGCATGAGAATTCAGATCTGCGGGAGGATAAGCATCGAGATCTGTATTACCTGCGTCTGGACAGGGAGGTGATCCCGATGACCACTCTGTATGTCGTTTACCAACACCTCGACGTCGTTAATGACACCCTCGATTCGCGTTCCTGTTCGGGCGGGAATATGGTATCGGCGGGGGTTGAGCACGACCGCTCGGGGTGGATCAAAGGTGAAGCCAGCCTCTCGTGCGACCACAACCGCTCCTCCGACGGTCTTCTGGCCGAGACTGTTATGCCGATGGCGCAGCTCAGATGGTCAATCAACTCTGTGACGGCCATCTCCGGACGCTGGGACGGCTACTTTGCATCGAGCGAGTCGGGAGATTTCGCGGCCCACGCATTCACCGTATTTATCAGCCGGTATCTCCCGACCCAGACCGCGGTGCATCTCTTCGGTCGATACTACACAAACGACGCCGGGATTGAATCAATAGCCCCCTCCTTTGAGGTCGCACAATATGTTCGCTGGAACCTGACACTGCGGCTGACCTATCGCTTCTACCGCAACTGGTTCGAGGGTGACGCGGTTCCGGATTTCATTGACGGCAGTGGGGTAAGTTCCCACAGCGCCAGGGCTTACGTCGAGTGGCAGGCTACACCGGATATTAAACTCCACCTCAAATTCCGCAGGTATGTCAGCGACCAGGATATCCGTATGAACACCTACCTCCTCGGCTTTGAATACGAACTGTGAATATGACTGCATCTCAGACGCCTCCCCGGGTTTGCATAGTTACCTTCATTACGGTATTGTTGATAGTCGGATGTGGTTCCCCGCCGCCTGAAATGCCGACGCTCACAGGTGCTATCGTCTTATCCAACTGGATCGAGATTTCACCGGACAGCAATATTTTCCCCGACAGTGTCGAGGTCTATCTGAACGGCCTTTCGCACGGTTGGCATCCCAATCCGGATACATTATGGGATATCGAACAGGGCTCCTATACACTCAAGTCGTATTGCCGATATAATGATCAGATTTATGGATCTCCCATTCGGGATGTCTTTGTGGAATTCGATGCCCTGGTAGAGGTCTCCCTGACGCTGATCAGCACGGGGGTTTTGAAAATCAATGTTACTTCAGGGGATGCCCGAATCGACAGCTTCGGGGTCAAGCTGGACGGCGATACGGTCGGTTTAGGCTGGAATCCCTTCTATATCGATGTCCCGGAAGGGATTCATAAGCTGGTGGTTTTTTCGCAGATTGACACTTTGCGCCGGGAGGGATGGCTGCAGGATGTGCAGGTGACCGCCGCTGAGACCACAGAGGTGGAGATCGAGGTGGTGCCGGTATCGCCGCTGGAGGGGGTTCACGCCCTCGATATAGATTGCGTCGATCTCGATGGGATTAGATATAGCCTGTCGGATCACTGGGGGGAGGTGATATATCTCTACTTCTTCGAGCACACCTGAGAGATCTGCATCGGGGAGGAGATACCTTCCGCGCAGGAATTGTTGTTCGACGTCTACCCTGACAGTCTGGTCGAGGTCTGGGCGCTGAACAAGAATACGGGGCTCGAGTGGCTGGAACCCTATCGGCAGGGGCACAACCTGCACCTGCCGATTATGCAGCACTCCGATGAGGCCTTCACCCGGTTCAGGCTCGGGCGTCAGTTCCACACCGTAGAGCCGCTTTACACGGTTATCGACAGGCGCGGTGTGGTCAGGCTCCGCAGTTGGGGCCAGGGGAGCGTCAGCATCGAGGAGGTGGCGGAACTGGTCAGGGAGCTGCTGGAAGAGGGGTAGGGGCGGATCCCTGCTTTCGCAGGGACATGTTCATCGCGCCCGTTCGACGGGCTTAATTCCAGGCGTCTTGAAACCAGACCTCTAAATTGAACTCAGCGTGAAATCTGGATTATTCACCTACACAAGACACCTAAAAACAGCCATTCTAAGCATCGCGAACTAACAAACTTCTATGCGCTACTTAACTGCACCACTGATTATTCTGCTGCTGCTTGCAACGGCGCTTGAGGCGGATTTGGGGGAAGGGGATCCGCTCCCCAACCCGACGCTCAGAGCCGCTGACGGCGCCGAAACTCCGCTCCACGATATGCTGGGAACGGTCGCCGTCCTGCATCTCTGGAAGTGCAATTGACTGCAGTGCCGTGCGGAGATTCCGCACCTGACTGAGCTGTGGAAGGAATACCAGGGGCGACCGGTCAACTTCATCTCGGTGAATACTAAGAACCCCGATGGACAGGTCAAAGCCGAGATCAAGAAGTATAAGATAGAGTATCCTGTCCATTTCGGCAGGGGCCAGAAGATAAATCGAGACTTCAAGGTCAAGGTGCTCCCGCGCCTGATCCTGATCAACGCGGACCGAACCGTCTATAAGGACGTTCCATTTATGAAGGCGGACGAGCTAAGGGGCGAGATCGAAAAACTGCTCGGCGAAGACATAGCTAAGAGCGACACCGTCCACGTCGACAGTGAAAAATCAGCTCCGTAAATTACTTGAGAGTATTAACAAAATCCTGATCGTAGTTGTGGTTGTTTCTAATCACGACTGTCGGGCTTGGGGACAGCCCCGACTACATTGCCCGATGTGACCTGACGGTATAATCCGGTTCATAAACCGTTTGAGTGAATGAGGCTTTTATTTGACCGATAAGAGAAAACTCGTAACCTATATCCTGCTTATAGCCGGCGCCATAGCCTTCCTGATCTACGGTATACTCCTGGGGGATCCTCTGGATATACTAATCGAGACTTCGGGACTTTGACTGCCATGCATAGGGATCGGATGATCCTTGGCTGAACATTACACAGACGGTTCCGCTGCACTGAAGCTCTCACCTCCCCGGGCCCTTGCACCCTGTATGGACTGCTGTCCGCAGGGCACCAACATCCGTGGGGTGCTCGAGGTCATAGGACAGGTGTCCAGGAACGGGCGGCCTCGGGAGGATGCGTTCACCGAAGCCTGGTATATCCTGACTGAGACCAACCCCATGCCGGCCGTCTGCGGTCGAATCTGCCCTCACCCCTGTGAGGATGCCTGCAACCGATGCGACAGGGATGAACCGCTGGCGACCGGAGCCATTGAGCGCTTCATCGGCGACTGGGGCATCCAACAGGGTCTCCTACACGTCAAGGTGACCGGGGAAGACCGCTCTGAGAAGGTTGCAGTAATCGGCGCGGGACCGGCCGGGCTCTCCTGCGCTTACCACCTGGTGCGGCGGGGCTATAGGGTTACCATATTCGAAGCCATGCCGGAAGCTGGCGGGATGCTGCGCTACGGCATCCCATCTTACCGACTCCCCAGCGAGATTATCGATGCCGAAGTCCGGAAGATCATCGACCTCGGCGTCGAACTGCGCACCGGTGTTAAGGTCGGCAGGGATATCCCCTTTACGGATATCCGGTCCGGGTATGACGCCGTCTTCCTCGGTATCGGCGCGCATCAGAGAGTCCCGCTGAACTGCTCCGGCGAGGAGGCCGGGAACGTCTACAGCGGCGTTGACTTCTTGCGCCTCGTCAACTCCGGTGAACCGGTTGAGCTGGGAGACAGGGTCGTGGTTGTCGGAGGCGGCGACACCGCCATCGACGCAGCTCGGGTGGCTGTCCGCCTGGGCTCGAGAGTCACCATCATCTACCGTCGAACCCGCAGCGAGATGCTCGCAATCGACGAGGAGGTCGAGGAGGCGCTTGCTGAAGGTGTGGAGATAATCTATCTCGCCGCGCCGGTTGAGATACTCACCGAGAATGGACGAGCCGTAGGGATGCGCTGCCAGCGGATGGAGCTCGGCGAACCCGACGCCTCAGGTCGGCCCAGGTCGGTTCCGGTCCAGGGTGAGGAATTCGCCGTCGATGTTGCTTCAGTCATAGCCGCCGTTTCGCAGCAGCCGGGTTGGGAAGGATTGGAAGAGCTAAGTGACATCCCGGCAGATGACGGGTCTGGTAAATCAGGCGTAACCTCACACCCGAAGACTTATGCGGGCGGGGATGTGCTCAACCTGGGACTGGTCACTACCGCTATAAACCAGGGTCGTCGAGCGGCGGATAATATCCATTCCAGCTTCCGGGGGATGGTGTCTGAAGAGGTTGAGAAGCTCCCGGTCGTGACTTCAGAGGAGATAAACCTCGATTACCACAGGTTAGCGCCCCGGAAGAGGGCCGGGAAGGTCCCGGTCAATGAACGCTTGAAGGATCCCTGGACTGAATATACCTCCACCCTGACCGCTGATGATGTTGTTGCCGAAGCCAGGCGGTGTATGAGTTGCGGCAGTTTTACGGCCGGAAAGACCACCATCCTGCATATCCTGCGGCGCATCAGCCAGATCGGGGTCGGCACCATCCTGTTCAACAGCTATTTTGCAGTCTTTACGACCAGGCAGATATACGGTGGTCCGTTCAGGAACATCTGCGTTCCGGGTCTGAACTGCCACGCCTGCCCGTCCGCCACGATGGGATGCCCCATCGGAATGATGCAGCATTTCGCGGCTGCCCATCGCTTCCCCTGGTTCCTCATCGGTTTTTTGGCTATAATTGGTCTGATATCAGGAAGATTCACCTGTGGATGGCTCTGTCCGTTCGGGCTGCTGCAGGATGTTATGAATGCCTTTAAGAAATGCAGGGTTCGGTTCCCGCGTTCGCTGACCGCATTCAAGTATGTGGTATTGGTGGGTTTGGTGATTATCATACCATATTTTACCTACAATCACTGGTTCAGCCGGCTGTGCCCCTGCGGGGCGCTCATAGCCGCGATCCCGTGGGCGCTCTGGAACCCGATTGACCCCATCTTTGGCACTGTGGTTATCGCCCCCGATGCCATCGGGTCTCTGTTCTGGCTTAAAATCTGGATACTGGGATTCTTCCTGGTCCTGTTCCTGTTCCTGAAACGTCCATTCTGCCGGACCATCTGCCCCTTGGGGGCAATCTATGCCCTCTTCAACCGCATCTCGCTCGTGTCACTCAGGGTCAAAGGAACATGCACAGATTGCGGTATGTGCCAGACCGTATGCCCGATGGAGCTCAAAGCGAGTAGTGAGATAAACAGCGAGAACTGCATTAAGTGTATGGAGTGCCTGCAGTGTGAACATATTGTGTTTGAATGGAATGTTCCCTGGAAGAATGGGAGGGCTTCACCAGATGGGTAAGAAGGGCGAAAATATCAGCGCGTCTGAACATCACCAGCTCCTTTCGAGCCTTCCGGCCGTATCCGCCGTGCTGGGTCATCCAGCCATCGAGGAGCTGTGCGAGGTTCATCCCAGGAATTACGTGCACAACAGCGTTCGCCGTGCACTCGAAGCGATAAGGGCTGACATCCTGAGCGGCGTGGTTGCCGAGGATTCAGCGGTTCCCACTTTGGATGAGATCGTAGAGCGAAGTCGGATGCTGGTCAGGGATGGTCTCGGTCACAAGCTTATGCGGGCCATAAACGGTGCCGGGGTGATACTGCACACCGGATTGGGCCGGGCCCCCCTGGCGCCCTCCGCGCGGGCTGCGCTGCAGGAGGCCACCGACCGCTACGCCATTCTGGCCACGGAACGGGAGAGCGGCAGAAGAGGCGACCGCAACCGACACACCGACGAGATGCTCCGTGATCTGACCGGCGCCGAAGCATCTATGATCGTGAACAACAACTCGGCCGCGGTTATGCTGACCTTGAATACCTTCGGGCAGGGACGCGAGGCGATTGTATCCCGGGGCGAACTGATTGAGATAGGCGGCGCTTTCCGCATCCCCGATGTGATGAGCCGGTCGGGGACCATTATGGTCGAGGTCGGCACCACCAACCGGACCCACCTGCGGGACTACCAGGCAGCCATCAGTGAAAACAGCGCTTTCCTGCTGAAGGTTCATACCTCCAACTACCGCATCGAGGGGTTCCACCTGGATGTCGGCGTCAGAGACCTCGCCGAACTGGCTCACCAACAAGGGCTGCTGCTGCTTATGGACATCGGCAGCGGAGCCATGGTCGATCTCAGGCGATGGGGGCTGTTCTATGAACCGACGGTTCCCGAGGCGGTATCCGATGGTGCGGACATAGTGACGTTCTCCGGCGATAAGCTGCTCGGGGGGCCGCAGTGCGGGGTTATCGTCGGCAAGAGGGAGCTGATTGAGCGTATGAAGCGCAATCCGCTGAGCCGGGCATTCCGCTGCGACAAGTTGACCCTGTCGGCCCTTGACGGCACTCTGAAGCTGTTTCTCGATCCCGATAAACTGCCGGAGACCCACCCCATCTATGCTATGATGACAGCCACGGTGGAGGTTGTCAACCGCCGGGCTCAGCGCATCGCCCGACGGATCAGGGACGTTACCGGCGAGGCGTGCAGGGTGGAGGTTACAGACGGTTTCACCGAGATGGGTTCCGGTTCTCTCCCCGCTCGACCGATACCCAGCCGGGTGGTAACCCTGTGTCCGAAAGGTATAACCCCTCAGCGGCTGGGGGCTGAACTCCGTCTGGCCTCGCCCCCGCTCTTCACCCGCATCGAAGATGACAGTGTAATCATCGACGCCCGCACTGTCGCAGATGAAGAGGCGAGACTCATCGCTGAGAACTTCGCTCAGGTTATCGGCGAGAAGGACAACCTGAAAAGCTGGTCGAACAGGGCCGAATCGATCGATAGAGGAAAATCAGAACCCGGTAAGGACACTCTGCCTGCTCTGGGATAGCGTTCAGTTTGTATTCAATCTCCGGGAAGGGTTGACAACAATATATTATCTTGTTATTTTAGGAATACTTGAAGCTATAAGCGCGTGCTGGCATCCGGCAGCTGCCGGATCGTCTGCCAGTCCCCAGTAGTAAGATCGATTTTTAAGGTTCCTCGCTATATCGTGTGGGAGGAACCATCAAATATCTGGGTGACTGGCGTCACGCGGGCAGCTTTGCTATCCGTGTTTCGCGGCGTCAGGTTCTTAACCTGACGCCATTCTTAAGATTGCTTCGCTTTGCTCGCAATGACACACTGTTTACCCTATTTTTGGACAGCCTGAATAACTGGAAATACCAATCTTGAAAAATAGACAAACTTGCGAGAGCAGATTAATGTTCCGCCGCTGATTTAGCGTCTGTTCCTCCCGGATCGGGAGGGCTCTGAGCCGGGTGAAGGATGTCCGGGCCAGGCGGTGGAACCGGAGATGGGGTCCATAACCCCATATTTCTCCTCACCATCACCTCATCCATTCCGTCCCCACATCCTCCCCAGACTCGCTTTTCGCACAAACTCCATAATTCGGAATTAAGTCGCCGTTTATCATTGATTGTCAATTTTTGACCATCGATCATTGACCATCGAATATCTTTATAGGAATTTCAAACAAGATTTTGGAGGCAATTATGGAGATTCCCTCAGAGGTCAAACGTCTGTTAGATAGGGGTAAGACTATATCCCTTGCCACAGTTGACCGCGACGGCAACCCCAATGTCGCCCCGATGCTGCAATACTGGTGGTTCAGCGGGGATACGATGGTGATTGCCGACCTGTTTATGCGGGCAACCAGCGCCAATGTCCGAGACACCGGTAAAGCCTGCATATCGGTCTGGGACGACGCGACAGATGAGGCTTACAAGCTCAAGGGTCGGGCACAATATGTGACCAAAGGCCCGGAATACGAACTCGCAAAAGGCGAGGTTCTGAAGAAGAAACCGAAGGCACCCAAAGGGGCTGTGGTGATTACCTTCAATGAAGTCTATCAGGCAGCTCGCGGAGCGCAGGCCGGTGAACTGATTGTAAAGGGTTAAAGGTAACAAAGAGAACACAAAACAGGAGGCTGTAAATGTTTAAGAAGCCGAAAATTATCCTCTTTCTGCTTCCACTGTTCTTCCTGGTGGTTTTTTCATTCAACCTGGAGGCGGGAGAGACGCCCGTTCTAAAAGTCGGGCATGTCGGTCACGACCATCACACGGCTCTGTATGTCGCTGCCCTGAACGGGGATATGTTCAAGCGGGACTATGGGCTTTATCTCAAGGAGCTCAGACCCCGGCAGCTATACGAACTCTACGACGGCAAAGAGCTTGTCTGCGAACTTGAGCTGTATAAAGCTGGTGGTGGATCCAAAATGCCCACCGATATGGCGCAGGGGATCTTCGATGTGGGATTCGGCGGCGTTGCGGCTGTTGCGTTCTTCGTCGATAAGGGAACCCCGATGAAGATTATTTCGCCCCTGCACAGCAAGGGCGATATGCTCGTGGTGGGCTCCGACATCTCCGCTGAGAGCTGGGATGAGTTCGTCACGTTCTTAAAGAAGCGGGAAGAGCCGCTGAAGGTTGGTTTCAAGAAGCCGAAGGCGATCGCTCTGCTCATCTTTGAAGGGGCTCTGCGTGAGGAGGGCCTGTCCTATACCTATGACGCCCGGGACAGGGATGCCAAGGTGATGCTGGTCAATATGAAGGGTGCCGAGAATCTCAACCCGGGGCTTGAAAACAGGATTATCGATGCCTACGTCTGCAACAACCCTTATTGCGCCATTGCCGAAGATAAGGGGATCGGCCGCTGCATCGCCGACCTGAACGACCTGCCGCCGGGGCTGTGGAAGGACCACCCCTGCTGTATGGTCGCCGCTATGGAGAAGGTTATCGAGGAGAGGCGCCCGGAGTTGCTCAGATTCCTCGAGCTGATTGTCATAGCCACTGATTACATCAACAATAACCAGGAGATCGCTGTCCGGTCGGCTTCCGAGTGGATCGGCACCTCCATTGCAGTCGAGGAGAAGTCCATCCCCACTTCCGGTTATCTCACCGATCCTAATGAAGCGTGGCTGAATGGCATATACACCTGGGCGCACATTATGGATGATCTCGGACATATTAAAGGTAATCTTCACGGTAAGACAAATGAGGAAATCCATCGAATTCTGCTCGATCTGTCACTGATTGAAGAGGCGCGCGGGAACGTTGCGGAGAGGCGAAAGGGCAAGTAAGATGAACAGACTCTTCAGGGCGCTTCAGGGCTTCATTTTGCCGGTGCTGTTCCTGGTGGTCTGGGAGGTATGGGCTGTGCGGCTGGACAATCCCGCCCTGGTGCCGAGGGTCGAGGCGGTGCTCGGGGTGCTCTTTCATCCCTTCAGCGAGCTTATCGGCACCGGGACGCTGGCGTGGAATACGGCGGTCTCGCTGTTCCGGGTGCTGTTCGGATTTACCATTGCAGTCATACTCTGTGTGCCGTTAGGGTTGTGTATGGGAACCTCGCAGACAGTCTTCAGGCTGGTTAATCCGTTGGTGGAGCTGTTCCGGCCCCTGTGTCCCATAGCCTGGATACCGTTCGCGATGGCGTTCTTCGGGGTGACGCGCGTCCCGCAGTTATTCGGCGTCCGTTACAGCGATACGATCCTCGATTCCGTTCAGGTCGGTATGGTTTTCATCATCTTCTGGGGCGGGCTGTTCCCGATTTTGCTCAACACCATCTACGGCGTGACCGGAGTGCGTTCCCTCTGGATTGAGACCGCCCGGACCCTGGGGGCAACCCGCCGCCGGATATTCCGGAATGTCATCCTCCCGGCAGCCTTGCCCGCTATTATGACCGGTCTTCGTGTCGGGCTGGGGATAAGCTGGATGGTTATCATCGCAGCCGAGATGTTGCCCGGATCGGATTCGGGGATCGGCTACCTGATTATGTATTCCTACGAGCTGGCCGAGATGCAGATACTGGTGGCAAGTATGGTGGTCATCGGTCTGATCGGACTGGCGCTGAACCGCGGGCTGGAGCTGGTCTCGCTGCGAGTGTCCCGCTGGCAGCCGCTGGAGCGCTGATCGATGAAAAACCTGGTCCTTAATGGTGTGAGCAGGGTTTTCAGCGGGGAAGATGAGCGCGAGGTGGAAGCCCTCTTTAATCTGGACATCAAGTTTAGTGCGGGTGAATTCGTCTCTATAATCGGACCGACCGGCTGTGGCAAAACCACACTGCTGCGCCTGATATCGGGGCTTGAGCCCTTAACCTCCGGACAGATCCTGATTGATGACAAACTCGTGAAGGGGCTAAACCGTGCCTGCACCCTTGTATTTCAGCAGTTCTCACTTTTCCCCTGGTTCAGTGTTCTGGGCAATGTAACCTTTGCCCTCGAAATGAAGGGTATTGACAAATCACGGCAACATCAGGAGGCGTCAGCCCTTCTGAAACTCGTGGGTCTGGAAGGGGCGGCAAAGGCCCGGCCTTACGAACTTTCGGGCGGGATGCAGCAACGGGTGGCTATCGCAAGGGCTCTGGCCTATGACCCTGAGATTCTGCTTATGGATGAGCCGTTCGGTGCGCTCGACGAGAAGACCCGCCACAAGCTGCAGGATGTGCTGCTTGACATCTGGCAAGAGAAGCGCAAGACCATACTTTTCGTCACCCACAACATCGATGAGGCTGTCTACCTGGCGGACAGGATCGTGGTGATGGCTGCCGAACCTGGGAGGGTAGTCAAGGATATCCCCATAACCCTGCCCCGACCGCGCAACCGGTTATCAGAGGAGTTCACAGAACTTCACATAAGAATCAGGAATCTGATTGAGATTCCCGGTTAGACATTAGTATGGGCGATGTTTAACATCGCCCATACTTTAAAAAAAGGAGTATCAGAATGAAACGACTAACTGTCTTCCTGATGGCTGTTTTTATCTTCGCAGCCTTGATTGCACCTGCCCGGTCTCAGATACTGTGGCGAGGCGCCAAGACCATGAAACAGGGATCCTTCATCGCTATGGGTGAGTGGTATTATACCGACTTCACCAGGCAGTATATTAACGATGAATGGAATGACCTGCCGGAGGGCAACAGTCAGACCTGTTGGGGCTTCGAGACTATGTTCGGTTATGCGATCACAGACCGGCTGGAGGGACATCTTCACCTGCCGATCGCCTTCAAGTCAAAGGAGACCCCCACCAGCGATAACAGCTCCTCCGGGATTGGGGATATCTATCTGAAGGGTCGCTATGGTGTTCTGCCCTGGGCAAAGGACAAACACGGTCTGACCCTTACCGGTGCACTGCGCCTCGGAACCGGCGACGATGAAGCCAGTCCCGCTCTCGGCGACGGCACCACGGACTTTGCGCTGGGAGCCATCTTCTCTTCGGCCTGGTTGAGCCAATTCCGCGGGCATCTGAAGGCAAACTACTGGGTCAACGGTGAGACCGATGACGATGTAAGCATCGGAAACCAACTCAAGGTCCTCGGTAAGATCGACTATAACCTTTCGCCCGGAGTTATGCCTTTCCTGACCTATATCTACAAATCACAGGCAGAGTCGGAATTTTCTGATGGCAGCACCTGTAACCCCGAGACGATTCGTCACTACGTAGTTTTTGGAGGCGTTTGGAAACCGAAGAAAGGATTGTCTGTCAGGCCCAAGGTGGTCCTGCCGCTTGGTGGAGAGAACGGTCGAAACTTCAGCATTAAACCGGTGCTCGATCTATGGTATGTTTTTGGGATATAATTTGCTGACTGCTGTTCGATCCAAACAAAGTGGCGGTTTATAAGTGCCACTTTGTTACTCCCTCAAATCTTATGAAGATTAAACGGGTCGCGTCCCAACACTTCGGGATGCGACCCGCCTCTGATTTTAGCGGGAACGGGTGAGGATCGAACTCACCGCGGATAGTATCAGTACCCGCCAGCGGATTTGAAGTCCGTGGAGCACACCAGTGCCCATCCATTCCCAAATCTATTCCAATATAATAAGCCAGACTTATGGTGTCAACACCATATACTCCCCTATGCTTCGTCCGATTGATGCTTTAAGCCGCTGTGCATTCAATCATCTATGAGTGCTCTAAAGGCTTGCCCCGATGGATCGGCAGCCTGAAGGCGACAGGGTCCCTTCGGGCTTGAGCTGGAAGACACCACGACCATCGCCAACGAAGACCTGGAGCCCGGTGACTTCGAGCGCTCCATCATAGTCGCGGCGGGTGGCCCGACTTGCTCGCAAGTCGGGTTTCAAATTAATCATACTTGCAATTTTTTCAAAGTCGGGCGTGGACGCTTAGGCCTACACGTATTTGGGGCTGCTGAAGGGCAATCCCGATGCGGTGGGCATACGCGGAAAGTTATGCTGATCAGATAGTCAAGGGCCAGGCCTGATGGGGCAGTTTCGGTATCTTTCCTCCAGCGAAAGAGATGCCGGGGTTTATCATCCTGCGCATCTCTAAGATCCTTGGGTTACTGTCATACTCTATGTGTGATGCAGGTCAATGGAATCGTCTCCGTTAAACCTATATTTTCGACTTTCAAATCCACCTTTGGTTATATTATTAATCAGTGCAGAATATTGTTGACAAATGTGGTTGTTTGATGTATATTGTTCTTTATGGAAATCCAAGATGCAA
>MWJR01000147.1 GCA_002127415.1 Calditrichaeota bacterium AABM5.125.24 | reverse complement strand
AAAATCGTTCATGGATCAACCAACCATTGTGCAGTCAGTATGTGCTACATAGGAAAATAACTTCGGGAAACACTATATTAACCGGATATAACGGTCATTCACCGTTATTTCGAGATTATGGAGGTGAGGGCAATGACAATGTTCAGCAGGCAAATCCTGATTGTC
Source organism: Calditrichaeota bacterium AABM5.125.24 (assembly GCA_002127415.1). Lineage (GTDB taxonomy): Bacteria > Electryoneota > AABM5-125-24 > Hatepunaeales > Hatepunaeaceae > AABM5-125-24. The sequence continues at coordinate 13,140 of MWJR01000147.1, read as the reverse complement.
GATGACGAAAAGAAAATATGCGATTTCCTTTCCCGATTATTGCAAATGGAGGGCTTTAAGACTATCGTCGCTTATGATGGATTCGTCGCACAAAAGTTGATTCAAACCAAGATGCCCGATGTTATGATAGTGGATTTCAAGATGCCGGGCATGGACGGAATGGAATTGCTGGAAAAGGCAAAGGCGGCAGATCCGGAACTTCCAGTAGTCATGATTACCGCCTATGCAGATATACCTGGGGCTGTCAAAGCGATAAAAGCGGGGGCTCACGATTATATGCCCAAACCTTTCAATAACCACGAGGTGATTCGAGTGGTACACCGCGCCCTTGCGGAAAGGGATCTCAAGCGAAAGCTCGCTCATCTGTCCAGTCAGTTTCAAGAGAACTGCTCCTTAAGGGAAATGATGGGACCAAGCGATGCTGTCGACCGGTTAATCTCAATTGTGAATCGCGTGGCAAAATCTGATTTTACGGTGGTAATCCAGGGAGAAACAGGAACTGGAAAGGAGCTTGTCGCCCGCGCTATTCACCAAGCCAGCGCCCGTTCAGAATGTAATTTCGTTCCCGTCGATTGTGGGGCTATTCCATCTGCGCTGCTGGAGAGCGAACTGTTCGGCTACGAGAGAGGTGCCTTCACAGATGCGAAGATTCAGAAACCTGGGAAATTTGAAATCGCACAAGATGGAACACTCTTTCTGGACGAGATTACCAACATGCCTTTAGGTTCCCAGGCTAAACTCCTGCGTGCCCTTCAGGAGAAAAACATCTATCGCGTGGGCGGCAATAAACCGCTGAAAGTTGACGTCCGTCTCCTTACCTCCTGCAATACAAATATCGAGGCTGAAGTTCAATCCGGTTCTTTCCGACAGGATCTCTTTTACCGATTGAATGAGTTTACCATTAATATCCCTCCACTCCGGAAGCGAGGTGATGACGTTTTATATCTGGCAAATAGATTTCTGGGCATAACCAACGTTGAGTTGAATAAACATGTGAAAGGCTTCACGGAATCTGCACTGGATGCACTGCCTACATATAGTTGGCCGGGCAATGCCCGACAGCTCAGATCAACCATACGCCGGGCGGTGCTACTGGCTGACGACGTGGTCACTGAAAAACACCTCGATTTAAAGAAAACGCACACACCCGATTTACCTATCGTTTCGAACGTTTTTGAGGAAACATGGAACGGTTTATCATTAAAGGAGATTGTGAGACGACAAATTATCGACGTGGAACGAGCGGTTCTGTCGAAGACACTTAAAGTTACCGGCGGTAACAAAGCCAAAGCCGCTCGATTACTTCGGATAGATTACAAGACAATGCACACAAAGGTAAAACAATTGGGAATCTCAATTGATGGAGAAACGATATGAATAAGAAGAAGAGCAAGGAGGAAACTCCTTTGGGGGGCTTTGGCGGGATATTGGGTGGTCTCGCTGATCTGGTAGAAAAGCTCGGTGAGCTGGCTGAAAAGGGAGAAGAGCTGTCCAGAAGCGGGGTGTTTCAGACCGGTAAGGATAAGGAGCTGAAGGGAGTTTATGGCTTTTCCGTTAAAACGGCTTTGGGGGGTGAAGGACTTAAAGTCGAGCCTTTCGGCAACATCCGCAGAGATGAGAAATCCGGCCAGCCTGTCGTTGAGGAGAATCGTGAGCCCGTGGTTGATGTCTTCGAAGAGGAAGATCACGCCCTGATCGTCGCCGAGATGCCCGGTATCAGCGCTGAGGATGTTCGTCTCGAGGTTAAGGATGATCTGCTGACGATTCATGCAGAGAGAGGAGACAAGAAGTACCGCAAGGAGATTCTCCTCCCTAAAAGCTACTCCAAGGAAAGGATGAGCGTTTCGTGTAATAACGGGATCTTAGAAATTAAATGTGAGGCATGAAAAATCGAATGTGAAATGGAGAACCTCGATCCGTCTATTCAGGTGATCCTTCCTTATTCACCACTTATCCCACATTTCGCATTTCATATCAGGGAGGGATAGTGCTCAAACTCAAAGTTACCGAAGCCCTCAGCAAGGATGTAGGACGGGCATTCGCTCGCATGGGCCCCGAAGATATGGAAAAACTGCGGGCGAGTGTCGGCGACATCATAGAGGTGGCAGGGAAGCGCAAGACCATTTGTAAGGTGATGCCGGCATACAAAGAGATTCGGGGACAGAACAGGATTCAACTCGATGGATTGACGCGAGAAAACGCAGGTGCTGCGCTCGACGAGACCGTATCGGTCTGTAAGACTGAATGTCAACCGGCGAGACGCGTCATCCTCGCCCCCATAAATGTCACTCCCTCAAACCGAGACTTAAAATATATCGGCAGTCTCATGGATGGTCTGCCGGTCCAGGAGGGAAACAGAATCCGTGCCACTCTGTTTGGCAGCCGCTCGGCTGACTTCAAGGTGGAACGCACAGTTCCGGAAGGAGCTGTCCTTATTAACCCCACCACGGAACTCGTTATTGGGAAAACTCAGGAGGAGGAGAGTATCCGGCGTGTATCCTACGAGGACATTGGAGGTCTCAAGCCACAACTTCAACGGATACGGGAGATGATCGAGCTTCCCCTGCGTTACCCGGAGGTATTCAAACAGTTGGGAATCGATGCGCCTAAAGGAGTGCTTCTCCACGGGCCCCCTGGCTGCGGGAAGACGCTTATCGCCAGGACTATCGCCCATGAGACCGAAGCAAATTTTTTCTCCGTGAGTGGTCCCGAGGTCGTGCACAAGTTTTATGGCGAGAGCGAAGCTCACCTACGCAAGATATTCGATGAGGCTGCCCGGAAAGCTCCGAGCATCGTCTTTCTCGACGAAATCGACGCCATAGCCCCTCGTCGGGAGAAGGTGGTGGGGGATGTGGAGAAACGGGTGGTGGCGCAACTCCTGGCGCTGATGGACGGACTCACCAAGCGGCAGAATCTCATCGTAATCGGCGCCACCAACATTCCAAATGCCTTAGATCCGGCGCTTCGGCGACCGGGTCGTTTTGACAGAGAGATCACTATCCCCATCCCTGACCGTAACGGCAGATTAGAGATCATGGAGATCCACAGCCGCGGAATGCCGCTGGCGGATGAGGTGAATATGGCGCACCTGGCGGAGATCACTCACGGCTTTGTGGGCGCCGACCTGGAAGCGCTCTGTCGCGAATCGGCAATGATCTGTCTGCGCCGCATTATGCCGGACATCGATTTTGCCCTGAGCAATATTCCTTACGAGCAACTCACTAAGCTCGAAGTGCAAATGGTTGATTTTCTCGATGCCCTTAGAGAGGTGGAGCCGTCAGCCATACGGGAGGTGTTCGTGGAGGTCCCGAACGTTCGCTGGCAGGACGTGGGAGGTCTTAGATCGATCAAGTCTCGCCTGATGGAAGCGGTTGAGTGGCCGCTCAAATATCCTCATCTCTTTAAACAGGCGGGCGTGAGACCGCCGGGAGGAATTCTCGTCACAGGGCCGCCCGGTTGCGGCAAGACAATGTTAGCCAAGGCTATTGCCACCGAAAGCCAGGTTAATTTCATCTCGGTCAAGGGACCTTCTCTGCTCTCCATGTATGTGGGCGAATCAGAACGAGGGGTGCGCGATATCTTTCGTAAAGCCAGACAGGCATCCCCCTGCATTATTTTCTTTGACGAGATCGACTCTCTGGTTCCTGTGCGCAGCGGCGGATCATCGGACTCGCACGTATCGGAACGTGTTCTCAGCCAATTACTGTCGGAACTCGACGGGATAGAGGAACTGAAAGGGATACTGGTGCTGGGTGCGACGAATCGACTCGACATGCTCGATCCAGCTGTGCTCAGACCCGGTCGATTTGATGAGATTGTGGAGGTCCCAATACCGGACGAAAATGACCGCAGGGAGATATTCGACATCCATCTTAAGGGCAAGCCCCTTGGAACGGGGATAACCCCGGATGATCTGGCTTCCAGAACCGAGGGCTTCAGCGGCGCCGAGATCGCCTCGGTCTGCAACAAGGCGGCGCTCAAGGCTGTCCGCCGGGCGGTCGAGAGCCGCGATGACAAGGTGAAGGTGATTATCGAGACAGGAGACATCCAAAGCGCTATAGAAGAGGTGCAAAAGACATGATGGATAAAGCAATCTACCTGAATTGCCTGACCTGTTTCGATGCGGCGCTGCCTATTGAAGGAACAGGAGTGGATAACCGGAATCCGCTTTTTCTGCATGGTTTTCGGGACATCGCTGCAGTGGTGAGCGTGGTTTCCCTTGATGAATTCTGCGGACCGTCTGCCGAATCCCGAATGCAGGACTTATCCTGGTTGGGACCCCGTGCCTGCCGGCACGAAGAGATAGTGGAGCGGGTGATGCGCTATGCTCCGGTTCTCCCGGCACAATTCGGAACCCTTTTCTCTTCGTTCGACAGCCTTGAAAAGCTCTTGCAGAGTCACCACCGCGCGATACGATTGTTTCTTAATCAGGTGAGAGATAAGGAGGAGTGGTCAGTTAAAGTGTTCCTGGATAGGGAACAGGCGAAGGAGGATCGAATTACTAATGCGTTTGCCAGGGAGGCGGAGCAGCTCGCCTCGTTAACTCCCGGTAAACGATATTTTCAAGAACAGCGAATCCGAACCGGGATTGAGAAGGAGCTGAACGGTTGGTTGAAGGAAGTCTGCGAAAAAACGGCGAGCGATCTGAACGGCTACGCCGCGGATTTTTGCGAACGAAAGGTTCTTCTCCATTGTGTCAACGGAAGTGAGGAAAGTATAATCCGGAACTGGGCTTTTTTTGTGCCGCGAATCGCCAAACCCGATTTCCGGGCATGCATCGATCTGGCGAATGCCGATTTCTCACCCCAGGGACTGTTCTTCGAATTGTCGGGCCCCTGGCCTCCCTATAGTTTCGCACCCAATGTTGGATGAGATATGGAGAAAATGGAATGATATCCTCTATGAGATGCTTCATATCCCACAACAAAAACCTGTCAAAATAGAACCGGAATCATGAGCTGCTTACTCTATTGCATCTTCGACTGCCGGGCTGGTTTCAAAGGGGAATCCGCTTCCCCAAACACCACTCGCTGCCTTCCCTGTGATCTTGTGGGTGTTAACAGACAACCTGTATTGGTGGTTAGAACGAATGGCCTCGGGGCCGCCCTCTCCCGATTCGCCGATATCAACCCCTCCCTTACTCCCCCCCCGGAAACCGGGGGGGGAGTAAAACCGATTCTCTCCCCCCCGCTCCGCGGGGGAGAACTAAAGGGGGGGGAGAAAGTAGTCAAATCTGATCGAGTCCATGAGATTGACCAGCTCCAAGTTTACCTTAAGGTCATCGAGTCCTTTCATCGCCGGGCAACTGTCATCCCGATGCGTTACGGCAGTCTGTTCGAGGATGAATCCTGGGTCGTCAGACACCTCGAGGAACAGAGAGAGCACTATGCGATGCTCCTTGAGGAGTTGGAGGGCTGCGTGGAAATGGGAATCCGCATTCTTAACCCTGATTCTGAAATTTCGCCCTCCCCAGTGCCGCATCCTGTTTCCCATTCGGCATTTTCCACCTTGCATCCCCTGAGCCCCGGGCGCGCATTCCTGACTGCCAGAAAAGTTCATTATGATCGGATTGAGCGAGCCGTCAGAGATAAGCACGGAATTATCGAGCGGTGTCGAGCTGCCTTTGCAGGTTTGTTTGTCAAATGCAAGGTGGAGATGCCGACTTTTCACCCTCCGCTGTTATCGCTGTATTACCTCGTGCCGGGGAATTTTTTAGTGGATTTTCGCAGAACCTTTCGGCAGATCAGTGCGAAGGAATCCTCAAAGTTGCTTATGAGCGGTCCATGGCCGCCTTACAACTTTGTAATGTCGTATCACCCCAAAAATGTGGATACTGTTCCATAGCGCCTGTTCAATAACCTCCCGTCTTTTGACCGAAATACCGGTCAGCTTTCCTTAATCACCGTTGAAATATCGTCACTTACAATCGTAGAATATCCCCCGATTATTCTGGCATTAAACTTGCTCATTCCATAGGTGAGCATGCGTAGTTAGAGCCGGTACGGGCATGCAAATCTTTAGACAAGTGCTGGCGAGTAAGGTTAATCCCAAAAAAGTGAGGTTTCCAATGGCAAACGTTCAGAAGTCCACCGACTCCTCGAGCCTGGCTGAGGTTGTTGACCGGATCTTGGACAAAGGTATCGTTATCGATGCCTGGGTCAAGGTGTCCCTTGTCGGTATCGAACTGCTGTCCATCGAGGCGCGGGTGGTGATCGCATCGGTCGAGACCTACCTGAAATATGCCGAAGCCATCGGCCTGACGGCAACGGCAGCCGCTCCTGCTTAAACCAGAATCGGCGGTGGATCAGTGAAGCATCTTTGAGTGGGGGGTCGGCGCTCCGGCCCCTCACACTCAGGTGCCAAGGACTCACCACCAAGACACGAAGGCACAAAGAAAAAAAGCTTAGTGTCTTTGTGCCTTGGTGCTAAAAAAGAAAGAGGAAAGTTACATAAAGAAAAAGGGGTAACAACATGGGTCTTTTAACTGACGATATGACCCGGTTGTCAGGCGAAATCGCCGCTTCACGTGACAGCCGCATAGCATTCACAAACGACTTGAAGAGCTTGAATGCTGAGAGGGTAACCGGCTTCAGGGAGGATCACTCAATAATGAGTGATGAGATGAAAGGCAGGTTAATGGCATTCGCAGCCGACCTCAGGGCTACTGTCTCTGAGATGCTGACTGTCTTCAGGGAGGATCACTCAAGAATGAGCGATGAGACGAAAGGCAGGTTAAGGGCATTCGCAGCCGACCTTCGGAATACTGTCTCTGAGATGCTGACTGTATTCAGGGAGGATCACTCAAGAATGAGCGATGAGACGAAAGGCTGGTTAGGGGTATTCGTATCCGACCTCAGGAATACTGTCTCTGAGATGCTGACTGGCTTCAGGGAAACTCAAACCAGGCTGTCCGAGGATATCAAGAGCGACCTTTCCGCCTTTATCTCGGACTTAAAAGATACAGTCGACGGCTTCAGGGGGGAAGTTCGGGCTGACATGGCTGGCGCACGCCGGGCTTGGACCGGAGCATCCCATGCAGAGCCTAAAATTGCAAAGTCCAGGGTTGCAAAGACCAGGGTTGCAAAGCCAAAGGTTGAGCCCAAGATTGAGGAGCCTGAGGTAATTGAATCCGTGATGGCTGAAGAGGTTGAAATCCCGGTAGAGGAGAAGCGCGATGACCTCACATCCATCCAGGGGGTCGGAAAAGGGATGCAGGAGCGTCTGAACGAGGCGGGGCTTTACTCGTTCGCCCAGGTTGCCCGGAGCTCCCCAGATATTCTGTGCGATGCACTGGGCAATTTAGCGCGACTTGCAAACGTGGAAACCTGGATCGAACAGGCTAAGGAATTGGCGGAAGAGTAACGGGATTGATTGCCGCGTGTCAAACGTCAGGTTTGATGCCGACATCACTGTATATCCGGAACTGTCAAACAAAGCCTTTGACTATACATGAAGGAGGAACTGTGGCTGAGATTGTAACGGAGGCCCGAAGGGTTGAGCTAGTTACCTGTTCCTTCTGCAGCGGCACGGGGAAAGACCCGTTCGGGATTATGTCCCGGCTCTCCACTTGTAGTGTTTGTGGAGGGAGCGGCATGGTTCAGGTTGAGGCGCCTTATAATCGATGTGCGCATTGCGAGGGAACCGGCGCTGTCAAACGCATCACCTGCACAGCCTGCTTCGGCACAGGCTTCGTTCCCGCGGCGGCGGGACCGACCATAGCATGTCCGGAGTGCGAGGGCACAGGTGACGACGCTTCGATTCCGGCAATGGCTTGCCTACGATGCCGCGGGCGCGGCTGGATTCTCTTGGAATGAGGAATGCTGAATGCGAAAAGCGAACCGGGAGCGGCGACTAAAGCCGCCGTAAACGAAGGACGACTGAAGTCGTCCCTCCCAGAAAAGCACCTCGTAAAATAGCACCCAATTGACTCAGAGGAGTAACTATTAAATGAATGATAACGCCTTGAAAACCGTTTCAGTTACCTCGTCAAGGGTCGAGACCGAAGACGAAAATATCCTGCCTGAAGCCTCGGGTGAGTTCGTCTCCACGCCTTATGTCCAGGAACTGACGGAGGGTGCACTCTCATACCTCGAGGCGGGGTATCCGGTGCACTTCGCCGGTCCCGCGGGAACAGGAAAGACAACCCTTGCTTTTCATGTCGCCGCGCAGCTCGGTCGACCGGTCACCCTCATTCATGGTGACGATGAGTTCGGCAGTTCCGACCTGGTCGGACGCGACGGCGGCTACCGCAAGTCCAGGCTCATTGACAACTTCATTCATTCGGTCCTCAAGACCGAGGAGGAAATGAAGTCCCTCTGGGTGGACAATCGACTCACCACGGCCTGCCGGAACGGCGATACCCTCATCTACGACGAGTTTACGCGTTCGAGACCGGAGGCGAATAACGTGCTCTTGAGCGTCCTGGCAGAGAAGATCCTCAACCTGCCAAAGCTGCGCATTAACGGAGATAGTTATCTGGAGGTGCACCCTGATTTCCGCGCCATTTTTACCTCCAACCCGTCGGAGTATGCGGGCACTCACAAGCTGCAGGATGCACTGATGGACCGGCTCATCACCATCGCTCTCGGGCATTATGACCGCGAGACGGAAATTCGGATCGCCATTGCCAAGTCGAACATTGAGCGGAATGAAGCTGAGATCATAGTGGACATGGTGAGGGAACTTAGAGACATTGGTGTCAATAACCACCGACCCACAATCCGAGCCTGCATTGCAATTGCCCGTATTCTCACCCATCGCGGGGGTCGAGCCCGATCCGATGATCCTCTCTTCTATCGTGTCTGCCGCGATGTCCTGAATAATGACACTGTAAAGGTGACTCGCGGCGGTCAGTCTGTCACACCGCAAAAGGTGGACGAAGTGATTCGCAACGTAACAAGGGAATAACATTATGGCTATCCCCAAAGGAAATATGCGAGGCTTGCAGGACATCCGCACCCTCTCCGGAAAGGTCGATCAGACGTTTCAGCCTTACAGGGCATACCTGAGGATCGGCGGTCTCGAGATGGAGAAAGCTCGACGAAACAAAGAAAGGGAAAGCGCACTGCACCGGGTGAAGATTATCGAAGAGCGGTTCCAGGCTATCGATGCGGAGAAAACCGCGCTCTTGCGTAACCTTGAACGGAAAAACTCCAATGCTCAACCTGCCGACACTAAGAAAGGCGAGCCAATAGGAGAATCACATCCGAAGAAGAGCGGGTTCAGGATCAAGTACTGAAAAACGCCGAATGTCCAGCGCTTGAAATTAATAAGATAATGAGTCAAAAAGGTCGAGCCGATCATGACCGCAAAAACTTCTAATAAGCCAGGAAAATACCTTTATGGCATTATTGCGGGCTCCAAGGAGGGTAGCTATGGCACTATCGGTATTGATGGAAGTGTTGTCTACCTTATCTCTGAAGGACTCATTTCAGCAGTGGTCAGCGACGTCAGCGACAGGAAGATCCGCCCGGAGCGCCGTCACCTTTCGGCTCACCAGTGTGTTCTGGGACACCTTCTGGAATCGACCATTCCGCTGCCCGTGCGTTTTGGAGTTATTGCGGACGGGACTGAAGCTGTTCGAGGGATTCTATCCGACAACCAGGAAATCATCCTCGAACAACTCCTGCAAGTAGCAGATAAGGTGGAAATGGGATTGCACGTCGCCTGGGATGTGCCGAACATCTTCGATTACTTCGTCCAGACTCATTCTGAACTGCGAGCTGCCCGCGATCGACTCTTCAACACCAATCACGAACCGACGCAGAATGACAGAATCGAATTAGGCCGTTTTTTCGATAACCTCCTCAATGTGGACAGGCAGATTTATTCTGATCAGGTAGAAGGCATCCTGTCCCCATATTGTTTTGAGATCAAACGGAACGATTGCCGTAACGAACGCGAAGTGATGAACCTGGCTTGCCTGGTAGGACGACGGGCTCAGGGTGACTTTGAAGCGTCTGTTTTCGAGGCGGCAAGGCTGTTCAACAATGACTTCACATTTGATTACAATGGTCCCTGGGCTCCCTACAACTTCGTCAAGCTGAACCTTAAGCTCTAAGTTAATAAATTGTAGTCGGGGTTGTCCTCAACCCCGACAGTCGGACTTGTCTCAAGTCCGACTACATCCTGTTGTGAGTCAGAGCTGAACAGGCATCCAGCCCGCATGAAAAATCAAGTATAACGAGATGGATAATGTTTATCATTGACGATATTTTGCTTCACCCGGTATATGGTGTTATCTGGCTCGGTCGCAAGTTATCCGATGTCGCCCGGGAAGAACTCGCCTCAGAGAAGGAGTCTATCACCTTTGAACTGAGCGAACTATATATGATGCTTGAGACCGGCAGGATAACTGAAGCCGAGTTCGACCAGCGGGAAAAGGAGCTCCTTGATCGGCTGATGAAGATGGAGGAGTCCGGCGATCTTGCGGTTCATGAACCAGATCAACAGACAGTGGAGCAGTAGATAGGATGTTGAAGAGGAATTGTGATGTGTAGAAGCAGAACCGTGCCACTCTTTCTACATAATCAAGGATTACGTCTGTTGCTCTTTGGCGGCAAAGGCGGCGTGGGAAAGACTACCTGCGCCTCAGCTACGGCGCTTCATTATGCCTTCAATTATCCGAAAAGTTCTTATCTCCTCGTTTCGACCGACCCGGCTCATTCGCTGCTTGACAGCATCGCGGGCTCTTCGGTTCCCAGCAATTTGGAACTCGAAGAGCTCGATGCACAGACATGCCTGACGACCTTCAAGGTGCAGCACGATGAGAAACTTCGCGAGATAGCCTCGCGCGGGACATTTCTGGACGACGAGGATATAAGTCGATTTTTAGACCTCTCCCTGCCCGGTCTGGATGAGCTCATGGCTTTTCTTGAGATATCCAAATTAGTAGAGAAGAAAAGCTATAACTGTATTTTCGTGGACACCGCTCCCACCGGTCATACATTAAGATTACTGGCAATGCCGGAACTGATCCGAAAATGGCTGGGCGCCCTGGATGCATTGCTGGCTAAACACCGGTACATTAGACGACACTTCACTCGTTCCTATTCACAGGACGAGCTCGATGAATTCCTCAAGGAGCTGTACGCCTCGGTTAACCGGATGGAGACCCTGTTGCGTGATACGGTCAGTTGCTGTTTTATCCCGGTCATGCTCGCTGAGGAGTTGAGTATCCGCGAGACATTGACGTTCCTGGATGAATTGAAAAGATTGAGGATACCAGTCAGCAATATCGTGGTTAACCGACTCTATGCTGATAATATGTGTCCGGTGTGTGCGGATGGTCGCTCCTCTCAGATAAGGGAACTGAGACGCCACCTCAGCGAGCTGCCGGAATATTATTTATGGGGTGTACCATTTTATATGGAAGAGGTTCGGGGGCTGCAGTCTCTCAAAGCTTTCTGGGAGGGGATTTCAGTGGTAAATGTTCATGCCGCTGAGGGTCCTCAAGTAGATTTCGCAACGTTTTCACAATCCATCCTGATTGAGGGGCCCGGTGCCCTTCCCCCGCTTGAAACGACACTTTTGCTCTTTGCCGGTAAAGGTGGAGTGGGTAAGACTACTCTTGCCTGCGCGACGGCTGTGCGATTGTCTCGGGACCTCGAGGGAAAAGAGGTTTTTCTCTTCTCCACTGACCCGGCTCATTCGCTGTCAGCATGTCTGGACATGCAAATCGGTCCTGAACCGGTCAAGCTTGCCCCTGGACTGACAGCTATGGAAATTGATGCGGAGGCGGAGTTTGAGCGCTTTAAAACACATTATGCAGAGGAATTGAGAATTTTCCTGGGGGCTATTTCGCCCAACATCGACTTCGCCTTCGACCGGGAGGTGATGGAACGGATCATGGACCTTTCGCCCCCTGGTCTGGATGAGGTTATGGCTCTATCCCAGGTCATGAGTTTGGTCGCCCAGAATCAGTATGATATTTTCATCCTGGACTCGGCGCCGACAGGACACCTGCTGCGACTCCTCGAATCTCCTGAACTCATCGACCAATGGCTCAAGGTATTTTTTAACCTGTTCATTAAATACCGGCAGATATTTCGGCTCCCCAAAATCTCGCGGCGGCTGGTGCAGATGTCCAAAGAAATCAAGCAACTGCAAAGCCTGCTGAGGGATCAGGCAAGGTCTGCATTATTTGCTGTAACCATACTTACGGAGATGGCTTTGTCGGAAACCATAAAACTGGTGACTACCTGCGAGCGGATGGGGATTAGAGTCCCGATGTTATTTATGAACCTTGCCACACCGCCTGATGGATGCGGATGGTGCTCTGTGCAATATGAAAGAGAATTGAAACTCAAACAGCGAATTCGCGCTGATTTCCCTGACAGTCATCATGTCTTAGTCTATCGCCGGGGTGAGCCCCGCGGTTTACATAAACTCGAAGCCTTGGGAAATGCGCTTTACCAGTCAGTCCACGAGGAGGTTTTAATATAGCTATGTCCGCTCTTTCAAACTTGAATGACACCGAACATATTTCGCTTTGTGAAGCGCTTGACCGCGTCCTCAACAAAGGCGCCGTGATTGCCGGGGACGTAACGATTTCCGTGGCTAACGTCGACCTCATCTACCTGGGATTGAAGCTTATACTTGCCTCCATTGAGACAGCTCGCGAAGCAATAATAGACATTAAAGATGATGAAACCCAAGGAGACAACCGTTGAAACCGATTGAACAACCACGCGTAGAGTCGGAGACGATAAGTGATTTCGACAAAGTGATGCGTGTGAATCCCATGCCCATTAAGTCTCCCGGAGATCTCTCGCATACAGTCCCTTCAAAAGGCAACCGCCGGATAAACCTGGATGCGGAGAAAGTGAAAAATGGTCTCGGGCAACTGGTTTTGACGGTGGTTAAACTTCTCCAAGAGCTCATGGAACGCCAGGCAATAAGGCGTATCGATGCCGGGTCCTTAAACGATGACGAGATCGAGCGGATCGGATTTACCTTGATGAAGCAGGTCGAGACGATTGAAAAACTTCGATTGGGATTCGGACTGGAAGAGAAGGACTTGAATCTCGATTTAGGTCCCCTTGGAAAACTCATGTAAGGAGAACATATTAAGGGGTTCATTTTATACTTGTATTTTATGCTTTTCGCACATGTCACTCCCGCTAAAACTGGAGGTGTGGC
>MWJR01000082.1 GCA_002127415.1 Calditrichaeota bacterium AABM5.125.24 | reverse complement strand
AAAGAATACCACTATAAAATGCACCCCGTAATAAAACTCCAAGAAAATCAATATCTTTTTTTATAAACTGTAAAAGATTTCTAACAGGGTCTTTTTCAGCGCTAAACCCCAAGAGTTCCGTTACAATCCCCTGAACACGTTTCCGTATTTTTGTTTCTAGTTCTGGAATTTTGTATAACGGTGTGCAGGATTTTATAAATTCATCAAAAGATGGTTTTATTATCATTATTCACCTTTACGAGTTGTCTATTTGCTCACATCCCCCCATACTTCGGTCCACCGCCACCCTCAGGCGGCACCCAGGTGATGTTATCGTAGGGGTCGACGATGTCGCAGGTCTTGCAGTGGAGGCAATTGGAGGCGCTGATCTGCAGCTTGAGCTTGCCGTTATCACCTTCAACCATCTCATACACCAACGCAGGACAGAAGTGCTGGCAGGGGTTGCCATACTCTTCGGTGCATCTGTCGTTGCATATGTCAGCGTCGATAAGACGCATATGCGGCGGCTGATTCTCCTCGTGTTTGGTGCCGGAGGCATAGACATCGGTCAGCTTGTCGAAGGTGAGCTCGCCGTCGAATTTACGCTCGATAGGACTTCGCGCCTTAGGCATCTCGGAGAGCTTGCACATAAATCCGTGGTCGGGTCTGGCATCCAGGCGGGTCTTGACCCCCCGACCACCGGTCAATATCTGTGCCGCCGTGTTGATCATCCCCGAAAACAGCCCCTTCTCGAAGCCCTGGTGGAAGTTGCGCACATTCCACAGCTCCTGATGAACCCAGCTTTTACGGTAACGCTCATCATACCCGGACAGCACTGAAGCCGAATAATTCTCCCGGGTCAGCGCCTCGAAGGCGGTCTCGGCAGCCATTATCCCCGACTTGATAGCCAGGTGGATCCCCTTCAGCCGCTTGCTGTTCAGAAGACCGGCTGATTCACCTACCAGCATAAGACCATCGTGATAGAGCCTGGGCACGGCGAAGTAGCCCCCTTCACCGATGGTCTTGGCCCCATAGCGAACCATCTTCCCCCCCTTCAGCAGCGAGCTGATCCAAGGATGAGTCTTGAACTCCTGGAAGACTCCGTGCAGATCGAAGCGGGGATCACGGTAGTTCAGAGCCGAGCTGAGCCCGATCGACAGCAGCTCGTCAGACATAGCGTAGATCCAGCTGCCCCCGTAGTGACGCAGGCCGAGCGGGAATCCGATTGTGTGCCAGACCGTCCCTGCCTTAACCCGTCCGGCCGGGACCTCCCACAGCTCCTTGACGCCGGTGAGGTAATTCTGGGGATTGCGCCCCTCATCCAATCCGAGCTTCGGAACCACCTCCCCGGTCAGCGACCCACGAGGCCCCTCCCCCAAGATGGTTATCTTCGCCCGCAACTCAATCCCCGGCTCGAAGTTGCTCCTGGGATTGCCGTCCTTGTCGATCCCCTTATCATCGGTGACCACCCCCTTAAAGCCGCCGTCCTCCAGGATGGGGGATGCTCCCGCCATCCCGGTGAACAGTTCCACCCCCTTCTCCTCGACAATAGAACCGAGCCACCTGGTGAGCTGGTTCAGTGAGACCACATAGCAGCCGTGATGTCCCATCCCCGGCGGGGTGATGGGAAACCTGACACGGCCGGTTCGGGTGAGGTAGTAGATCCCCTCTTCCACTACCGGAGCGGCGATGGGAGCGTCGCGGTCACGCCAGTCGGGGAGCAGCTCGTCGAGCCCCACCGGATCGAGCACGGCACCCGAAAGCATATGATCGCCGACTTCAGCGCTCTTCTCAATGACCATCAGGGTGAACTCTTCAGAGGCCGCCACCCCCGTTAACTCCCCCCTCTCCCGGGCAGCTTCGATCAGATTGGTCAGATGGATGGCCGCTGACAGACCGGCCGGTCCCGCTCCGACAACCAGAACATCGACCTCCATCGATTCGCGCTGAACTTCCATCCCTAACTCCTGATAGTAAAGACCCGGTTTATATTCAGGCCTGAGCAGTCTGTTCGGACTTCGCTTCGACCGGCTGCTTCCCGTCGAACGGTTGAACCCGGCCGTCGAGAATGGCCTGTAGCTTCCCCTTCAGCTTCGCTCGTGCCTCAGAACTTATCCGATCGATGAACAGGATCCCGAACAGGTGGTCGTATTCGTGCTGGAACACCCGGGCGGGATAGTCGGTCAGCTCCTCCTCGACCTCGCGACCATCCAGCGTCCGGTAGGCGACCCGTATCCTCTCAGAACGGGCAATATCTATCACCACCTCAGGAAAGCTCAGACAACCCTCCTGAAGGGACGTCGTCCGGCCGTCAGATTCGAGAACCCTGGGATTAATATAGACCTGAACCTCGCCCTCCTCCTCCAGCAGTGTCCAGTCGATCACGAAGAGCATCTTCTGAACGTCCACTTGGGGCGCAGACAGCCCAACACCCTTGGCGGCACG
Source organism: Calditrichaeota bacterium AABM5.125.24 (assembly GCA_002127415.1). Lineage (GTDB taxonomy): Bacteria > Electryoneota > AABM5-125-24 > Hatepunaeales > Hatepunaeaceae > AABM5-125-24. Next base: position 10,894 of record MWJR01000082.1, on the reverse strand, counting down.
CATAGTTTGGATCATACCCTCGACCAGTTGGCGGATCTGGTCGTCAATCTCCACAACCGGCGATGACTGCTTGCGAAGGTGCGGGTTTCCGTAGGGGATTACCTTCAGGAGCGCCAAGTCAACTCACCCCCTCTCGTTCCCGCTTAACCTTCCACTCTTCCCACGGTCTGTCCTTATCCATCCCTAATAGGAACTCCCTGGTGTATATGATGTCACGGGTATAGCCTGCCAGCTCAGTCTCGATGACATCCATCCGTATGGCGTCAACCGGACAGGCCTCGGCGCAGAGCCCGCAGAAGCAGCAGCGGAGTGTATCAATATAGAATTGCTCGGGAAACTTCTCCACATCCGGGTCGGGTGACTCGCCGGGTGTGATGTGTATGCAGTCGCAGGGGCAGACGGTCTCGCACATCATACAGGCTGTGCAGCGCATATCCCCGTTCTGCTTGACGGTCAGCCTATGCCTGCCCCGCCAGCGATGATGGATGGGACGCCGCTCCTCGGGATACTGGTAAGTAGCAGATACCCTCTTCTTTGTCTTAATCCCCGCCAGGCGGAAGGTATGCCACCAGATGTTGGTCCAGAAGTGACGGTTGGTGACCCACAGACCCCGCAGAACCTCTATCCAGTAGATGTTCTCCGCCACCCCTGACTCGATGGTTATGTTGGTGACTTTTTTATTCATCTCCTGTATTGTTACGTATTTCATCGCGAAGTGTCCTCGCGTAGGTCAGGCCTCCGAGCCCGATCAACCATCAGGGGCTGCGTCCAACGCCCAAGTATCATGCATAAACGATTTCGCCTTCCCGGCGTGCGATTTCAATTATGGGTATGCCGTCATCCTCGAGCCATTGGACCTCGCCGCAAGGGATGGGCTCTATGCGAGAGTCAACCAGAGCCGCAACGCCCCAGAGAAGAGCTACCTCCTTATACCTACGTTTCTTATCCAGTTGCGGTGAAACTACCAGAATATCTATATCGCTCCACTTATGTATATCACCATTAACCTGAGAGCCGAACACAACCCCGAAGGATGGTTCCAAACCCTCTTGGGCTAATATCTTGAAGTAGCGTCTGATGACGTCTACAATTGGTTTTTTAACCATTCCATAAACTCCAAGCCCATCAGTTATAAACTACTTAAGATTAATTTCTTTTATGTTTATAAATTATTTATGTTTATCATATTTGAATCTTGAAAAATATTCATCAATTTCAGGTCTTAATTGAATACCAACTCTTTCAAAACAACCCAATAATTCTGAATATGCACCATCGCCACCAAGAAAATCCCAAAATTCCTCTGCAACTTTTAATTCATACTCTAAATCAAGCATTCCTTTTAATGTCCATCTTTCATATGGCTTTGGTTCATAAGGATTATAGGGAATAGCAATATAAGAATTAACGTTATCACTTGGATTTTTTGATAATAATATTGCTATCCACTCTAATAGTGTTCTTTTAAAATCTTTGAAATTACTAATATTGGGCTTTACTGTTTTTAAATCAAATAAATATGTAGTATCATCTTTGCTTTTAACAAACAAATCCACCTTTACAGTTTTTAATTTGTTCATTCTACCCTTAGTGCAAAGTTTTCTTATTCTTTCTATTTCATCATTCTTATTCGGAGTTTTTCCGATTGTAAGTTCATTCATAATGTGTTGAATTTCATTTTGGGCTTCCTCACTGATTGAATCACCCACAACGTATTTTTTCTTCGCAACAGTAAAGTTTAAACTTGCCAATGTTTCAGCTACAGGTTCAAAAATGGAAGTACCAAAAGTAGTATTTAAAGAATGTATGAAAGAAAATAACGCCATTCTATCACGACCAAGTAAACGATAATGGAAAGGCATATATTTTGTTTCTGGCTTGTATGTTTGAAATTTTCTTCTTAGACTATCCTTGATAGTGTTTTCAACTCTTTCTATTTGCTTTTTTGTAAGATTCATCTTATCCTTCCTTTATATGAAATATTGTTTCTGCATATGCTGATCTATCTTTCTCCACTCTATTAAGCACAGGACGCTTGAATTGATTAAATATCTTCATTCCAGATAATTCTACAATCTTAGGATAAAGATTAAATTTGTCATTAGCTACTAAAAATATGTCGTAATTATTTTGTAGAGATTTCTTACAATTTCTTAGAACTTCCGATATACTCCTAAGGTATGAATCTCTTGCTTCTTTTCCATGCCCTTTGAATAACGGACCTATTTCAAATTCATCTTTTCGCTCAAATCCAAATATCTCATATGCATATGCATGCTGTTCATGATAATTAATTAGTCCCACATAAGGAGGACTTGAAAAAATTCCCCTTATCTTACTTTTTAATAATATTTCTGCAAGCTTTGGATGTCTCTTTCTAGTTTCTTCATAAATATCTATTGTTCTACTATCTCCAGACAAATCGATTTGAAAGGTTTTAGTCCTTAGTTTATCGAATTCTTTAAGTCGGTTTATAGTATCTACTGTATATCTTTTCCACCAACCTTTAATAGAAAATATTGGTTTGCAGATCTTTCCATGTTTCTTGCAATAATATGTGGTAGTAACAGGTTCCTTTAAAGTTGCTAAATCAGCATGTGTAGTTGCTCTACATGAACGGACAGTTCTACTTAAGATTATTGCTAATACTTTCTTTACATCTCTATTCTTTATTTGTTTGATTTCTTGAAATAAGAAATCTATTTCTTCTCTAACTGGCGACAGAAACCATTTATCAAGAAATGTTTCATTTTTATCCTGTCTAATTATCATTTGATACCTTTCTACTAAATTTACATATGTGTCTAGAATTTCCCTTTCTTTTTCTTTAGCGTATTCTTTTTCATTGATTTCACCTTTTCTTACTTTATTCTTAAATTCAGGTGACGGATAATATTTAGCGTTAAATCTTGCTAATTCAGAAAGTAGATGTTCTTCGAAAATAACATTATTTTTAGTATTTTGAAAATTTTCTAGTCTTATTGTTATCTTACGGATTGTTTCATCAAGTAAGAAATAATTATGTCTTTCAACTTTAACATTACTGATCAACACATTGAAAGAAGAAATATCCATTCCAATTGCATGCATCCCTAATTCATTGGCTTGGACTAAAGTTGTTCCGCATCCACAAAAAGGATCTAGTATTAAATCACCCTCTCGGAAATACACATCTCTCTTAAATTCATCGGTATGTGAATCAAGGAAATATTCTACTAATTGTGGAATAAATTTACCTTTATACGGATGCAACCTATGAACATGTTTTGTTCTTTCTGATTCTTTGTATTCTACGAAAGACAAATACCAATTAAGATCCTGACCTAATATTTTTTTCCATTGTTTCTCTTTGTTAAATGAATCATAATAAACTTTTAATTCTTCTATGTTTATTAGAGTATTTCTATCATTACCGTGTTTCTTAATCCTTCCATATTGAATTAAATACGAAATATTTGAAATTGTTACTCTACGATTTAGATATTGAGAAGCCCATTCACTTGCCTCTTTAATGTTAACAAATTTTTCTTTTTTTCTAAATATTGTTATTTGGTTCATTTATTATTCTCCAAATATATATGAATATCTTTTCTGCATCCTGCATGTTTTGGCATCAAATCACCACCAGCACCACCCCCGTCGCCGCCAGGTTCAGCAGCGCCAGTGGCAGCAGGTAATTCCACCCCAGCCGCATCACCTGGTCGTAGCGGAAGCGGGGCAGCGTCCAGCGGATGAGGGTCAGGAGATAGATCATAACAGCGATCTTGAAGAACAGCGCTCCGAATTCAAGCCCCTTCACAAGTAAGACGGGTAGATACAACATACCTCCCCAGGGCCAGTGGAAGCCGTCCCAGGACAGATAGGGAACCTGCCACCCCCCCAGAAAGATGACCGTAAACAGGGCGCTGACCACTACCATCTCGATGAACTCGGTCATCATAAACAGCCCGCACTTCAGCCCGGAGTATTCGGTATAATAGCCGATGATCTCCGATTCAGCCTCCGGCAGGTCAAAGGGAATACGCTTGTTTTCCGCGATTGCAGCGGGCAGGAACAGCAGCGCGCCCAGCGGCTGAACAAATATCCCCCACCTCGGTATCCATTCGAACCAATTGCCCGACTGTCTCAGTATCATCTCACCCAGGTCAAGCGTTCCGTATATCATCACCGCGCCTATCAACGACAGCCCCAGGCAGACCTCATACGAGATCATCTGCGCTGAGGCCCGGATGGCGCCGAGCAGGGCGTATTTATTGTTCGAACCCCATCCACCCAGCACCGCGCCGTAAATCCCCAGCCCTCCGAAGGCAAGGATATAGAGCAGACCCACGTCGATGTCGGCTATCTGCATCAATACGGTCCTGCCGGCCACCTCGACGGGCGGCCCCATCGGGATCACCGCAAACACCAGCAGCACCGGCATAAAGGCCACCGCAGGGGCCAGCATATGCAGCCACCGGTTGCCGAACGGAGGGATGTAGTCCTCCTTGGTGATCATCTTGATGGCGTCGGCAATCGGCTGAAACAGGCCTATAATGCGAAGCCCCAGGATGTCGGCACGATTGGCGCCGATCCGGTCCTGCATCACCGCCGACTGCTTCCGCTCAACCCAGGTTAATACCGTAGCCAGCCCCATTACAACCGCAATCATAGCCACTATCTTGACTAGGGCGGCGATTATGTTGAACCAGTCCATTATCCAGCCGCCTTTGCCAAATGAACGGGAACAGTGGTGCCATCAACACCTATGGCATCCCACGACAGTCCCATAAATAGAGACACATCCTTTGCCATCGCCGTCTGAACCTCACCCAGGGTTTTCCAGCCGAGCGGCTTCTTCAGCGCCGCCGACAGCCCGGCCATCAGCCTCCATACCGGTTGAGCCTCACCCAACGGATCGAAGGCCGCCTCAAGCCGCTGAATCCTGCCCTGGAAGTTCACAAAGCTGCCCCGATATTCACCCCAGGCCGCCGCCGGGAGAGCCGCATCCACCCAGGGCTTAAGCTCATCCGGAAGGTTGCGAAGGATGAAAAACCGACGTTTAAGCCTCTTGATCTGAGGCCCATCCAGAAAATCCCTCGGATCAGTCAGGATTGAAACCAGCGTATCGACTCTCCCTGCCCCTATTGCCTGCGGCAGTCCGGCAATGTCCGTTCCGCCCTCAGACGGCTCGATCCCGATCCATTCACACCCGGTTCGGTTCGGGAACGGGTCCGGTGTGCGGAGCAGGTCGTCGCCATACCAGTCCGGGTCGATGGGCAGCCGGTGATCGATGCTGGGGAGCTTCAGACTACCCCGCAGCAGCGCCCAGACCGCGAACAGCTCCTCGCTGGTCAGTCGGGGCGAAATCACCACCGCCACCTTGCCGCTGCCGCCGCTCAGGGCTGATGTTATTCCGGAGGCTATCTGGCGGATGGCCTGAGACAGTTCAACCTGTCTCAGGTCCCCTTCCTCAGCTATGACCGGATGAAGCAGGCGGTCGGCGGCGTCGGTCGATCTGTAGCCGTAGCGGCCGCAGTCGCATATCCAATTCCCGTTGACCGCCTCGTTGACCACGGGCTTGATGCGCTGTATGCGCCCGTAGGCGGTGGCTTCGGTCCGGTGGGTATTCTTCTCAAAATCCCGTTTATGAGTGTGGAACGGGTTTATATCATAGTCGATGCGGACGTTGCACCCCCGGCTGCACAGCTGGCAGATGGAGGGGGTCGAGCTCAGGAACCAGATGCGCCGTTTGAAGCGGAAGTCCTTATCGGTCAGGGCTCCCACCGGACAGAGATCGACCACGTTGCCGGCGTAATCATTGCTGAGCTCGGCACCGGGCCGCACCATCAGCTCCTCACCGGCCCCCATCCCGAAGATGCCGAGCTCTTCAGTGCGGGTGACCTCAGCCAGAAACCGGACACAGCGGCTGCACAACACACACCGCTCGCTGTCCAGAATGATGGAACGGCCTATGTCCGCGGCCTTCCGTTTACGTCGCTTCAGCTCGCGCAGCCGACTGTCGTGCCGGCCGTATTCGAGGTAGAAGTTCTGCAGGTCGCATTCACCGGCGTCGTCGCAGATGGGGCAGTCGAGCGGGTGATTTGCGAGCAGCAGTTCGAGGGTCATCTGTTGCGCCTGCCTGACCTCCGGGCTGTCGGTGATAATCTCCAGACCATCCGAGACCGGCAGGTTACACGATATGTCCACCCGACTGCGCCCATTCTGGATGACCTCCACCTTGCACATCCGGCAGCTCCCCACCACCGACAGCGCGGGATGATAGCAGAAGTGGGGAACGTAGATGCCGACCTGCAGGCAGGCCTCGAGCACGTTCATTCCGTCGGGGAAGCTATGCTCGACGCCGTTTATCTTCATACGGGGCATTTTAACATCAGTTTAAGGTGCCTCCCACCGCTTGAGGGCTTCAAAAGCGGCACTGCGGACGAGACTGTCGGGATCATCAACCGCTCTCTCGAGCGCCTGGATGATCCTTGAGTCTTCCCCCTCCATATCCGCCAGCATCCGGGCAGCGAACTGCCGTTCAATCAGGTTTCCGGCTTCGAGTATCAGGGCCAGCACCGTGGGGTTCTCGATCTGATGCAACAGCCCGGAGATGGCATCACTCCGGCGCTCCTCAATCCACTGCGCCAGCTCGGCGCTGTCAGTCGGCACCATAGTCGTATCGAGGCGTCCGGTATCGGCTCGATACTCAATAATGGCCTGCAGGAAGGCTATATCATCCGCGCCGGATATATGCTCCAACAGTTCAGCCTCTTCGTCCATAAACTCCGGCAGCTCCTCCTCCTCAGGTATGACCGGAGCGTGATATGCTTCGAGGAGATTCTGGAACTCGAGCGTGGAGGCCCCCATTGCCTCCAGCGCTTCAACAGCCAGTATCCGGACGTCAGGATAAGGATCATTGCGGGCGATCTGACGAATGCTGTTCTCAGCCGGCCTGGCAGACAAACCAATCCCCTGAATGACCTTAACAGCATCGGCACGGACTTCGGGTTCGCTGGACTCAAGACGCTCCACCCAGGTTTTCAGCGTCAGCCCTTGGTAGAGCGGCTCTTCAGGTTTGGCACAACCCAAAACCAGCGCACAAGCCAGGAGAATGTAAATAACCCTCTTCATTGTTGATGGCTTATTTTGAAAAAATGGCGGAGATTCTTCATCCAGCAAACGCCGGGTCCACTATGAAATGCTTCTACGAGAATGAATGTTCTCTCAGTGACAGAGCCGTTCGAACTCATCCGGGAACTTCTTGAGCATCGCCTGCACCGGCCAGGCTGCAGCGGCGCCCAGCGGGCAGATAGTCGTGCCGTCCATACTGTTGGCCAGGTCGAGCAGGAGTTCAATGTCCCCTTTTCGGCCCAGACCACGGTTCATCCGCTGCAGAATCCGGTATATCCACGAGGTTCCCTCTCTACAGGGGGTGCACTGGCCACAGGATTCATGGGCGTAGAAACGGCTGAGTATCTCCAGAGCCAGAGGCATCGACACGGTGTCATCCATCACGATGACACCGCCGGAGCCGAGCATCGTTCCGGCTGCCTGTGTCGATTCGAAATCCATCGCGATGTCAATCTCGTCCGATGTCAGCACCGGCACCGACGACCCGCCGGGGATAACCGCCTTCAGGGTGTGCCCCTCGCGAATCCCACCGGCGACGCCGTAGATCATCTCCCGCAACCCTGTTCCCATCGGCAGTTCATAGACACCCGGTCGCCGGACATGACCGCTGATGCAGAACAGCTTGGTTCCGGGGCTCTTCTCGGTTCCCCGCTGCCGATATGCATCGACTCCGTTCAGGATAATATATGGTATATTCGACAGTGTCTCGACGTTATTGACCACGGTCGGCTGTCTGAAGAGCCCCTTCAGAGCCGGGAATGGGGGCCTTATTCGCGGCCAGCCCTTTTTGCCTTCAATCGACTCGATCAGCCCGGTCTCCTCGCCGCAGATATATGCACCAGCGCCGGGATGAAGGTGGATGTCCAGGTTCAGACCGCTGCCGAGTATATCCCGGCCCAGATAACCCGCCGCATAGGCCTCGTCCAGGGCCCTTTTGAATATATCCCGCGGTTCGTAGAATTCTCGTCGAATATATACGTAAGCCACTGACGCCCCGAAGGCTCTGGCGGCGATGACGGTTCCCTCTATCAGCCGGTGCGGGTCGCGGCGCATAATCTCGCGATCCTTGCAGGTTCCCGGCTCGCTCTCGTCGCAGTTGACGCACAGATACCTGGTCAGCGACGGATCCTTCGGCACGAACGACCACTTGACTCCGGCGGGAAATCCAGCACCTCCCATACCGCGCAGTCCTGCCCTCTTCACATCTTCGGTGATCTGTTCGGGGGTCATCTCGGTGAGGACCTTGCGCAAAGCCTTATAGGCGCCTCGCGACTCTGCCACCTTAATGTTGGCGGCGTTGGGAACCTTGAAGTTGAGGCTGAGCGCTGGATTGTCGATCTCTGCTGTCTCGGTCAATGGAGCGCCGTCCTCCGGCACACGTCCGTCGCGGAATTCAGCGATGACCCGGCGCACCTTATCTTCTGTCAGCCGGGTGTAGAGCCTCTCCCCCACCAGCATAACCGGTGCGTCAGCGCAGCAGCCGAGGCATTCAGCCCGCCGGTAGCTGAACAGCCCATCCTCGGTGACCTCGCCCGGACCTACGCCGAGCTCCTCTTCGAGTATCTTTATCAGCGGTTCAGCTCCGACAAGCGAGCAGGATATATTGTGACAGAATTGAATCAGATACTTACCGACCGGACGCTGGAACAGAAGTGGATAAAAAGTCACCGCCTCGTGAACCAATCGGGGGCTGACACCGAGCAGCTCCGCCACATCGAGTTCGGCCTTCTCAGTGACGCATCCATCCCGCCTCTGCACCTCGAACAGCAGCGGCACCAGCGCCGCGCCGGAGTGCTCGTAGCGGAATTTCAGCATCCCAGCCGTTTCAGAAACATCTATCTTTACTTTGTCTGAGGACATTTCTATCTGAATATGTCTTTCTTAATGAAGTGAATAATCTGTCTCATTCATCAAATCACTCCGCAATCCACAATCACCCATCCAGCTCCCCGCCTATCATATTGATTGACCCGAATATCGGTATGATGTCGGCGACCATCTCGCCGATTATCATCCTTGGCATAGCGGCGGTGAGGGGCAGACAGGGCGGGCGGCAGCGGCACTTGTAGGGGCTTGCCTCGCCGGTTGATATGATGTAGAAGCCGAGCTCGCCGTTGGGTGCCTCGACCGCCTGATAGACCTCCCCCGGCGGCGGCTTGATACCGTGGCCGTTCATAATCAGCTTGAATTGATTTATCAATCCCTCGATGTTCCCATAGACATCCTTCTTGTCGGGTAGTGTTATGGATTTGTCCTCCACCGAGACCGGCCCTTCCGGCAGTTTGTCCAGCGCCTGTTCGACGATCCGCAGCGACTGCTCCATCTCAAACATCCTCACCAGGTAGCGGTCATATACGTCGCCGTTTGTCCCCACCGGTATCTCGAAGTCGAACTCGTCGTAGTTCAGATACGGCTGGTCGCGTCGCACATCGAACGGCACCCCCGAAGCCCGCAGGCACGGCCCGGTGAAGCCCCGGCTTATCGCCTCATCTCTCGGCATCACCCCCACGTTACGGTAGCGGTCTATGAATATCCGGTTCCTGGTGACCAATTTGTCGATCTCGCTGATGACAAATCGCAGCTCGGGGATTCGCTGTCGCACCGCATCCGGGAAGTCAGCCGGAACGTCGGCCATCAATCCGCCCACCCGCGTCCAGTTGGTGGTAACCCTCGCGCCGCAGCACATCTCGACCACCTCGTAGATCCATTCACGGGCCTTCATGCAATAAAGGAAGACGGTCATAGCGCCGGTCTCCATGATCTGGGCGGCGATGCAGGTCAGATGATCCATCACACGTGACAGTTCCGACATTATGACCCGCAGATAGACGCAGCGCGGCGGGGTCTCGACCCCGAGCAGCCTCTCGACCGCCAGGCAGTAGCCGACGTTGTTTATCATTGCCGACACGTAGTTCAGCCGGTCGGTGTAGATGATGGCCTGGTTCCAGGTATGTCGCTCGACCATCTTCTCGAAGCCCCGGTGCAGGAAGCCGATATCTATCGTGGCGTCGGCCACCCGTTCGCCGTCGAGGGCCAGGTTCAGGCGGATGATCCCGTGCATAGCCGGATGCGACGGCCCCATCCCCAACAGCATCGTCTCGGCCTGTGGGAGGATCAGCTCGCGGTGTTCAGTTGTGATTGACATTATCTTTTTTGGCAAAGCTGACAGGTCTGTCCTCTGCTAACTTTACATGGCCAAGCGGACGCCATCGCGCGATTGGTGCAGATCATGCCATCGCCTTGGTCACCTTGAACCGCACCGGCATAAGCGCCTCCAGGTTCACGTGCTTTGAGTCGTTCAGTATCTCTATTCCCACAATACGGTCTTTCTCGCCGATATCCAGCACAATTTCGTCGGTGACCCGCTCGTTACGAACCTTCTGCTTCCTACTGTCCAGTCGGAGGTAAAGAAGGTCGGATTTGGTGTTGTAAGTGATTTGCATAATTACTCCCATTTGCCGAAAAAAGAGTAGGCTGTGATCGTGACCAAGGTATCACCTTCCCGTGCGAAATATCAATGGATTTATATTTCTAACCCATACTTTGCTAGCTCGTCATCAGTGGTATATTTGAACTCATTCTTAGTCATTTTCAATTCCACAATCGACATATTTCTAAATTGTCCTCTTTCAGAGATATTAATGGGGGTATTTTATAGTAGACATTGAGCTCTGTCATTCCGACGCAGGTCGGAATCCAGACAGCCCCGAATTCGTCTGGATACCGGCCCCCTGCTTTCGCAGGGGCATGCTTCGCCGGTCCGACAAGTGTCTACAAT
>MWJR01000153.1 GCA_002127415.1 Calditrichaeota bacterium AABM5.125.24 | reverse complement strand
GGGAAGCTACGGCTACTGCACCAACTGCAGTGAACCGATTCAGAAGAAGCGGTTGGAGTTAGTGCCCACCGCGCGTCTCTGCGTGGCCTGCAAGCTTGAGGAAGAGAAGCGACGGCCGGCTTAGTTTACCGCCATCGCTTACTATACCTGGTGGTTGCCGGCGGGGTGGCTGTTTTGGATCAGGGCAGCAAGCTCTTGGTCAGGATGTGGATGCTGCCCGGCGATGTGATCCGCCTGTTCGATGGCGATCTGATATGGCTGGTATTCGTGCTTAACCCTGGGCTGGCTTTCGGAATCAGGCTGCTGCCGCCGGTGGTTCTGACCGGAATCGCTCTGCTTGCCGCGCTCGGTCTCGGGGTATATCTGTATTTACATCCCCTGCTTCCGCTACGACAGGGGATGCCGCTGACGCTGATAATGGGTGGCGCGTTGGGAAATATGATTGACAGGCTGGCAATTGGGCAGGTGGTGGATTTCCTGAGTGTTGATATGCCGGATTTTATTATGATACGATGGCCGGCCTTCAATGTCGCGGATTCGGCGGTGAGTGTCGGGGTGGTCTTTTTGGTGATCCTGTCCCTATTCAGCCGACAGCGTTGGGGCGAGCTGAAACCCGAGGGAACGGAATCCGTAGATGAATGAGAGCCCCGCCGCCCCGATTGTGGCAATAATCACCGACTTTGGCATGGTGGATGGCTATGTTTCCGAGATGTCAGGCGCAGATGTCTGACAGGAGTTGCGGCCGGGTTCGGGCGCACACCGTGCGCCCCTACACGGCGGATCTGTCATCCGTCCACGGGTGACAGCACAGAAGATTCTTCACTTCGTTCGGAATGACAACGGATAGCTGAAAACTGACAACTGACCAATGAGGCGTCGATGAAGTTAACCTTCTGGGGCACAAGGGGCTCTATCCCCGCTCCCGGACCATATACCGTTCGCATCGGTGGTAATACAACCTGTCTTGAGGTATCCACCGAGAACGGGGTTCGTATTGTGGTGGACGCTGGAACGGGGATCCGCTCGCTGGGACTGGCACTTGTCAAGAATGAAAACCCGGATCCCATTACCTTGCTGTTGACCCATTCTCACTGGGACCATCTGGAGGGGTTTACCTTCTTTGCTCCAGCCTATCATCCTGCTCACAGTATAGATGTTTACGGTAACCGGATAGCACAGGAAGTATTACGACGCGACATATTTGAAGGTCGTGACAATCGTTACTTTCCGGTTAATATGGACGACTTTCGCGCCGAGATTACATTTCACGATAAGCTGCCCGAACCGTTTGAAATCGGGGACATTCGGGTAGTATCTATGCGCCTGAACCACCCGGGTAACGGTTATGCATACAGATTTGAGCATAACGGTCGTCGGGTAGCCTTCATCACCGACAACGAGCTCGGCTTGCAATACCAGGGCGGCAATACGCCGGAGGAGATCGAGGCGTTCTGCCGGGGGGTTGATGTTCTCATCCACGACGCTCAGTTTCTCCCCTCGGAGATTGAAGCCCACCGCGGTTGGGGACATTCCACTTACGACGAAGCGGTCGATCTGGCTCATCAGGCGGGTGTTCCGCATATTCTGTTGACCCATCACGATCCTGAACGGGACGATGACGACTGCGATGCCCTGCTGGTCGAAGCTAATAAATACGTCGCTGATCGTGGTTACAAGGTGAAATGCGAAATGGCCATCGAGGGTCGCAGTCTGGAGATCGGGTAGAGAACCGGTATTTTTGCAATCAGTTATCAGGTAGTGTCCAGGAATAATTGAGATGTGGTAGTCGCGGTTGTCCTCAACCGTGACACAGTCGGGCTTGAGACAGCCCCGACTACAACATTCTTGAACGAGATTTCTTTCAAGCGCTATTATAATGACTGTGACAAGGGCGATGTTTAATCATCCTAACAACAGCTTCCGGGAATAGGGATGCCTGAAGGTATTGCAGTATATTCGCGCTTTGAGCTTGACAGGATTTGCGGTACCGATCCGGACAGAGGGGATCGAGCGATATTCCTGTGTCCAATGGCTGATCCGATTTGACTGCGATGGGTGGTTTCGTCATGGATACGCGCAGGTGGCCGGTCCCACTTCAGCCGGGGCTGGTGTATGGTCCGATAGCCTCGAAGCGGCTGGGGCGGTCGCTGGGGATTAATCTCTCCGGGATAAAACGCAAGCTCTGTAATTACAACTGCGTATATTGTTTCTACGGGCCGACCAGCCACCCCCCTGAACCACAGGAATTTCCCCCCGTCGATGATGTTATTGCCGCAGTGACCGCTGCATTAAACTCTATCCCTGATGTGGACTGGCTGACCTTTTCCGGCAACGGAGAATCGACTCTACATCCTGAGTTTCCGCGATTGGTCAAGGAGGTGCGGTCGGTGGCGGGCGAGGTCAGACCCTGGCTGCCTGTGGCACTTCTGTCGAACGGATCGACGGCGATAGACCCCTCCTTAAGGGAGACCTTGACTATGTTCGATCTGCCGGTGCTGAAGCTGGATGCGGGTGATGCGGAGACTCACGCTGCGGTTAATCGACCGGTGGATAAGGGGGTGTCCTTCGAGCCGATAGTGGAGGGGCTTCGGATGGCGGCTGGAACCGGCAAGCTGGTTATCCAGTCGGTTATGTTCGACGGGAAGCCCTCCAACAGCAGAGGTCGGCCCTATCACCGCTGGCTTGAAACCCTAAATGATATTCAGCCGGCAGCTCTTCAGCTATATACACTCGATCATCCGGTAGGTCCCGTTAATCCCATCGATACGGGACGTCTGGATAGAATCGCCCGTGATGTCGAAGGGCTGGGGATTAAGGTTAAGGTTTACCGTGAGGTGAATACTTGAGCATAGAGAGCGCCGAGCTGCGGGTGGCAACCGTTGAAGAGACAGCCGAAGCGGTCCTCGCGCTGCGTGAGGTTGACCAGGGCCGGATGCTGGTCCACGCCCTCGGGATGCCGGGTCATATAGTTGCTGCAATTGAGGCTTCGGATGGGTTCAGTGAGGGTGATCTTCCACTGGATCGGAGCCGTGTGCATCTGGTCGGCCTGGGCGGGTCGGCCATCGCCGGCGAACTGCTGCGGGATATGGTCACTCCGCGCCGGATAATCTCGCTGCACCGTGGAACCCAGCCGCCGCGCGATAGATGCGGGGTGGTTGTGTCGAGCTATTCCGGTGATACCGCCGAGATTGTCGAGTTGTCGCTCAAGGTGACAGGTGGTCTCAGGACCGTGATATTTGTAACATCAGGTGGTGAACTGGACCGGCTGGGTCGTGAGTTATTCCTTCCTATCTGGACTATCCCGACGGGATACCAGCCTCGGGCTGCAGTGGGCTGGTCTCTGGGGTTCCTGGTGTGTATAATTGAGCGGTGGCGGGTATATAACGGGGTGAAGGATCGTCTGTTGAACGCCGCCAGACGGCTTGAAGCCAGCCTGGGACAGGGGGATCTGTCGGAGCATCCGATTATACGCGCTGCACTTCCGATTGCTGAAGCGCTGAAGGGTCGCTTTGGTGTTATCTTTCACTCCCTGCGCTGCGCCGGATCGGCGGCGCGAATGGCTGCGCAGATCAGTGAGAACGCCAAACAACCTGCCTTTTCTATGCAGGCGCCTGAGGCGATGCACAACACTGTCGAGGGGATATTCGGGGGTGATCCGGAACAGTGGGCGCTGATCTTTCTATCGGACTCAGACGATCCACCGTCGCTGCGATCCGCCCTGTCGAGCACCCTCAAATACTTCGCCGACCGGGGTTTCAGATGTCTGCCTTTCCCTGCGGCCGGTAATGATCAGTTCGAACTGACACTGTCGAGACTCCTGCTGGCGGATTTTGTAAGTCTGTTTCTGGCCGCCATGAAAGGTGTGGATCCCAATCCATTGACCGTCATCGCGGGTCTGAAGGGGTGACGATTGTTTGGTAACTGAAAGCTGAGTAATGAAGGTAATCATACCCACAGCCGGTCTTGGCAGACGCCTCAGGCCCCATACCTTCACGGTTCCGAAGGCATTGCTGTCGGTGGCCGGGAAGCCGATAATCGGACATATCCTTGACAGGGTGGTTGAGTGGGGTGGAAGCCGGGTTACCGTCATCATCGGTAATTTCGGCGAACAGGTTGAGGCCTATGTAAGAGAGAACTATGACCTTGAGGCCGATTTCAGGATGCAGGAGCAGACGCTGGGGCTTGGTCATGCGGTTCTGACCGGGCTGGACCCCGGCGACCGCGAGCTGCTGGTCATTCTCGGGGACACCATTATCGACACCGATATGGCTCCGGTCGTCACCCGCGGCGTCACCTCCATCGGCGTCAGGGAGGTCGAGGACCCCCGCAAGATGGGGGTGGTGGTGGTCGAAGAGGGTCAGGTGAAGAGGCTGATCGAGAAGCCCGCTGAACCACCTTCAAAGCTGGTAATTGTCGGCATATACTACATCCGCGACGGCGAGCTGCTCGGCAAAGCTATAAAGGAAACTATCGAGCGGGGGATTACCGTCAAGGGGGAATATCAGATGACCGACGCCCTGCAGATTATGCTCGAATGGGGGGAGGCAATAGAGACCTTTCCGATAGATGGGTGGTATGACTGCGGGCGTCTGGAGACCATTCTTGCCACCAACCGTTACCTGTTCGATCGCAACGGTCCGGGAGAGCAGGGGGCTGAGATCAGTGAGGGGATGTTGATCCAGCCGGTTGCCATAGGGCACGGCACCAGCATCGAGCGCGCCGTGGTCGGGCCATACGTCAGCATCGGTCGCAATACGGTGGTGCGCGATGCCTGCATCAGAAACTCGGTGATTGGGGACGATGTGGTCATCGAGAGGGCGCTGCTGGAGGATACCCTGATCGGCAACCGCGCCGAGGTTAAGGGACGGTTTCAAAAGTTCAACGTCGGCGCTTCCAGCCGGGTTGAACCATAGATCGCACGACTCGAGGTTTACAATAAAAATAGAGGAACAGCAAATGCAGAAGGAGTTCATCCATACTTCTGAATCGGTCACCGAGGGTCATCCAGACAAGCTGGCGGATCAGATATCCGACGCGGTTCTGGACGCCGTGATGGCTGACGATCCGTTCGGCCGGGTGGCCTGCGAGACATACCTGACCACCGGAATGGCAATGGTGGGCGGGGAGATCAGCACTACCACCTACGTTGACATCCCGAGTCTGGTGAGGAGCGTTATCAAGGATGTCGGCTATGTCCATACCTCTTATGGATTCAGTTATGAGACCTGTGCGGTGATAACCGCCATTGATCAGCAGTCGTCCGACATTGCCGTGGGTGTTGACCGTGCCGGCGCCGGGGATCAGGGGATGATGGTGGGGTTTGCGACCAATGAGACCCCCGAGCTTATGCCGCTGCCCATCCAGCTTGCGCACACCCTGGCCCGCAGGCTGTCTGAATTGCGCAAGGATGGAACGCTGCCTTACCTGCGGCCGGACGGCAAGACCCAGGTTTCGGTCGCCTACCATGATGGGAAGCCGACAGCTGTGGAGACGGTGGTGGTATCGGCCCAGCATGACCCCGATGTAACCCAGGACAGGATACGCGATGACATTATGGAGGAACTGGTTTTCAAGGTTATTCCAGCGGAGTTTGTTAATCGTGAAAGGCTGATCGTTCATATAAATCCGACCGGCAGGTTTGTGCTCGGTGGACCGGTTGCCGATACCGGACTCACAGGGCGCAAGATTATCGTCGATACCTACGGCGGAATGGCGCTGCATGGTGGCGGATCGTTCTCCGGCAAGGATCCGACCAAGGTGGATCGTTCCGGGGCTTACGCCGCCAGACACGTTGCGCGGAATGTTGTGGCAGCCGGTCTGGCTGACACCTGCTCCATCCAGATCGCATACGCCATCGGTGTCCAGGAGCCGGTCTCGATGATGGTCGATACCAACGGCACCGGCAGGATACCAGACGTCGAGATCACCGGCATCATCGAGAAGGGTGTGGATCTGACCCCGGCGGGGATTATCGAACGGCTGGATCTGAGACGACCCATCTACCGCGATACCGCTGTTTACGGTCATTTCGGCCGTAGTGAAAAGGATTTCACCTGGGAGAGGGATGACATGGTGGATCTGTTCAAGCGCGGTTAAGGAATAAGCGGTCAGCCATAAGCCGGAAGGTTCTGAATACTGATGGCTGAAAACTGATTGCTATTTGGTGCGGCTTGGATCACACCAAGCCGCATTTTTTTGTCTATATTAAGGATATATCAGTAAATGAAACAACGGGCCTGGCGGACGCCCTCGTCCGCCAGGTAAGTGGTTGTTTGGACAGGCGCGCGAGAGCCTGCCCCAGCGCCTGTCCTGACGAAAGTCAGGAAAAGCCGGGGGCGTGCGCCTTGCCACAATCCTACTTGCGGATAAGCCCTGAGTTAAAATACAGGTTTAGATATCGACAGATAGTTCACGAGAAGATGGAGATATAATGAGACGATGGTCTGCGCCGCTGATCGGATTGAGCTTCACGCTGCTGCTGGTGGCGGTCAGTTGCACCCTTAAAATCCCCGGGACTCCGGTATGGACCATACAGGTCACGGTTCCTTTCAGCAAGCGTGTGTATCGCCTGGCGGAGCTGGTTACAGATTCAGCCAGGCTGGCCGAGCGGGGATGGGGCATCATCAAAGGGCGGGACGATTCGACCTTGATATTTGAATATCATGATGAGATCGATTATCAGCAGATAGGGGACCGTATCAAGATCGAAGCTACCGAGACCAGGCACTATAACAATGAGATCGGAGCCTTAAACATCGAGGAGCCGCGTCCCGACACTATAGCGGTATTGCTTGCCGAGTCGATGTCCAGTGCTGAAGGTGGTCAGCGGGGGGCATTCATCTCCTTCACTTTTAATTCGGCGCAGGACACCATCGAGTTTGATGTCTTCCACTGGGCGCGGGCAAGAAGGGGGTGGGTGGTTCTGGAGGTGATCAACCGCTATCCTGTCAACATAGAGGATCTCACCATATCTCTCTCCAACCTCGCCGATAACACCTCAATCGGCACCGTGACCTTTCCCGGCAGCATCCCACCTGATGGGGCGGCACTCGACAGCATCGATCTCGCCACCAGGCTCGTTTATAACGAACTCCTGATGATAACCGAGGGGCGCCTTGGTGGCTCTGGCCGGACAGCCGGCACCGACGATGATGAGGCGCTGTTTGTTGTGGTTGGCATCACCCGGATGGAGGCCGATTCGGCCGAATCGGAATTTTCCAGACACGACTTTTCCAGCCGCGACTCCCTGGAGACCGAAAGCGACAACCAGGTTGCCGAGGCGGTCATCAAGGAGGGTTGGGCTTATGTAGAGGTGACTAATACGCTTCCGGCGAAGGTAATCGACACGACCTACTTTGAGAACATCCGTGACCCGGACGGGAATCGGTCCTTTTATACGGATAGCTTAATGCCCGAGGGCATCCTCTCCGATTCGGTCAACCTGGCCGGCTATACTATAACTATGGAACTGGACGACCAGCGGGTCCATGTTCAAAATCGGGCGGTTATGGATGAGGTCACGACCTATCAGATCATCTCCCGCTGCCAGGGGGTGGAGGTGGATTACTATACGGGTGACCTGATCTTCAGCCGGTTTAACGGCATCCTGGACAGTGTTCAGGTCGGTATTCCAACGCTCGAGGTGGAGACCGACTTTCCCCGGGGGCTCGACAGCATCGATTTCGTTTCAGATACCCTGCTCCTGACCATATATAATGAGACTTCGCTGCCGATGAGGCTGGACATGAAAATAGAGGGATTTAACTTCCAGCGCCATATCGACACATCACTGACCGTTCAGACCGACCTGCTATCGGGCACGAACCGGATAGTGGTGCCGGATGCCGACCGATTGACAAGGATCGTCCCCGATCTCTTTCGTGTCACCGGAAACGCCGGAATAGGGGCGCGATTCTTTCCGGAATACGCTAACAGGGTTGTGCGGGTGGATGATGCTCAGGGATTCTCCGGTTCAATCAATCTGAATTCGGAGTTGAAGTTCACTATGGGGGCATGCCGTATAACCACCGACCCCGTGCGGCTCGGCGATACGCTCGATTTTGCGGTGGAGAGTGTCGATCTATCGGTGCATCTGGTGAACAGTATCCCGCTTGGCGGGACGGTGCGGTTGCTGATGGGAAATGACATTTCAGCGATGGATACCATCATAGAGGCGGTTATTCCCCGCCTTGATATAGTGGATCACAGGGTGGAGGCGGCGGTTGATTCATCTTATTTCAGCCTTACCTCCAGCCAGCTCGATATAATACGCGGGGCACCGGTTTACACCCGGCAGGTCATCGAATTTGAGAGCATTGCAGGTGACACGGTCTGGCTTTATGGAGGTGATACGCTGTCTGTTCAGGCCTCGGCCGTCGTCCGCTATACGGTTGACTTCAACAGTGGCGAGAATGAGTAACCGGTTCTGGAGCGTTGTAATAGTGGTAGTTGTAACCAGAGCGTTGCTTGTCCACAGCCCAGCATTCGGACAGACGATACGGGACGGACGGAACGTCGGTCTGGCCGGGTCGGGCGCTCTCGGGATGTATGGCGCTCAGGCAGTCGGATGGAATCCGGCCAACCTGGGACTTAAAGCCAATCCACATATGACCATAACCTTCCTCTCGGCAGGGGTCTCGCTGGGCAACAACGCCTTCTCCCCCGATTATATCGGCACCACCTTCGTGGAGGGGGATACGCTGGACTCACTCGATATTGAAGATATTCTGAGTGAGATAAAATCAGACCGTGTGACGCTTTACAGCGGCTTAAGCGCGCCGTTATTCGGCATTTCCTCGGGGAATTACGCCTTAAACGTCCTTGACTTTCATCTGGTGGCGTCAGGGGCTATCCCTCAGGAGGTATTCGAACTGCTGTTGAGGGGATGGGAGAGGGACAGGGTCTATAGCTTCGATGCGGTGGAAGAGGATGTGATGATCTATTGGACCACCTCGTTTTCGGTGGCCAAGCCGCTGACCCCGCCGACTTTTATGAAGGAGTTGGCGGTCGGCGCGACCTTCAAGTATATCCACGGGACGTTTTATGAGGGGCTGGGACGCAGTGGCGGTTCATTTCAGGTCACACAGGAGGCCATCATCACCGACGGGGAGTTCCAGCATCTTCAATCGACATCAGGTGACGGCGTGGGGCTGGACCTCGGCGCTTCAGGGTGGCTGAATGAGTTTGACGTTCAGGTTGGCCTCACCATCGGCAACCTGATCGGCAGTATAAGCTGGACCGATGTTGAGGTGGAGGAGTTGACCTTTGAACTCGATGAAGGGATTTACATCGACCGGCTGTTAAGAAAGAACTACTGGAAGCATTTATTCAACGATACCACCGTTTCCTATACGATGGGTTCGCTCAGGAAGCCTCTTCCACGCTATCTGCTGCTTTCCGCATGTAAGCCCGGGTTGCCCTGGATCAGGGGAGGAGACCTGTTCTTCAGCTGGTATCAGGGTCTGAATGACGCCCCGGGTCATTCGACCACGCCGCGCCTGTCGCTTGGAGCAGAGCTGAGGCCCAGGTCGTGGTTTCCGCTCAGAGTTGGTATTGCGGTTGGAGGGATTGAGGGATCGGAGTTTTCCGGGGGGTTCGGACTCGACTATTCAATCTATCAGCTTAACTTCGGCGCATCCTGGCAGAGGGGGTTGTTCTTCGGTGCAAAGGGGTTCTCCTTTGCCATAACCAACTGCATCAGGCTGTGAGTAGAACGATGAATGATGAACGATGAGTGATGAGTGATAAGAGGGTGACTTGGGTGTCAGGTGGTGGCGCCTGATACCACGCATTCTGTCTGCTGGCAGGCGAGAGCTTGCCCCAGCGAAAGCTGGGGGCGTCTGCCAGCACGAGGCACTTACCTGCCAGCGGTCTCTTTCAGTATATGCCTTCCAATTACCGAGCGTAGTATCTGGTTGGTTCCCTCGTATATCTGTGTAATCTTGGCGTCACGCATAAACTTCTCGATCGGATAGTCGTGCATATATCCATATCCGCCGAAGAGCTGAACGGAGTCGGTGGTCACCTGCATAGCGGTGTCAGCGGCAATAAGCTTGCACATAGATGATTCCCTGGCCACA
Source organism: Calditrichaeota bacterium AABM5.125.24 (assembly GCA_002127415.1). Classification (GTDB taxonomy): domain Bacteria; phylum Electryoneota; class AABM5-125-24; order Hatepunaeales; family Hatepunaeaceae; genus AABM5-125-24. Next base: position 3,376 of record MWJR01000153.1, on the reverse strand, counting down.
TTCTGGACGCCGGCATCGATCATCCGGGCGGTGGAATATATAAGAGCCCGCGCGGCTTCTATGTTGGAAGCCATATCGGCAAGCATAAACTGGACGCCCTGGAACGAGGCGACCGGCTTGCCGAACTGGATCCGCCTGGATGTGTATTCGGCTGCCAGGTCGAAGGCGCCCTGGGCGATGCCGAGCGCCTGCGAGGCCACCCCGGGACGGCTGCGGTCGAGGGTTCGCATTGCCACGATGAACCCCTGGCCTTCACGGCCAAGACGGTTCTCCTCCGGCACTTCACAATCCTCGAAGATGAGCTCGCTGGTTCTCGAGGCGCGGATGCCGAGCTTATCCTCGATCTTGCCATAACGGAAGCCGGGGAAGCCCTCCTCGACGATGAAGGCAGTGGCGCCGCGCGTTCCTTTTGCCGGGTCGGTTGAGGCGATGACGGTGTAGATCTTGGCCACCGAGCCGTTGGTGATAAAGTGTTTGAGCCCGTTCAGGATGTAGCGGTCGCCTTTCTTGACCGCCCGGGTCTGGATGCTGCCGGCGTCGCTGCCGGCATCGGGTTCGGTCAGGCCGAAGGCAGCCAGCTTACGACCGGTGACCAGGTCGGGGAGATAGCGTGCTTTCTGCTCATCATTGCCGCTGAGCAGGACGGGAAAGGTTCCGAGCGCGGTAGCCGCTACGGCCAGGGCTATCCCCCCGCAGATGCGCGAGAGCTCTTCGGTCACCAGAACCAGCTCCATTATCCCCCCTCCCGTGCCGCCGTATTCCTCAGGAATGTAAACCCCGAAGAACCCCGCTTGTCTGAAGACCTCTACCATATCCCACGGGAAAGTGCCCTCCCGGTCGTGTTGGGCACGCACCGGTTTGACCTTCTCGCGGGCTATCCTGCATGCTAATTCGCGCAGCTCCTGCTGTTCATCGGTCAGGAAATACTCCACTTATCCTCCGATTCGGATGTGTTAGGATGACGGGTCGAATTCGCTTTGTTTATTCAACAATTCCATAGCCACCCTGGCGGCCTGTTGCTGAGCGGCCTTCTTACTGCGGCCGTTGCCGCGGCCAAGTGGTTTGTCTCCCAGACTCACCTCGATCTCAAAATGCCTGGCGTGGTCGGGGCCAATTTCGGTGATGACCCGATAGATCGGGGCAGACAGACCGTTAGCCTGGGCGTATTCAAGCAGTTGACTCTTGTAGTTGTAGTCCTCACTCCGGCTGGCAATATCGTCCACCTGTGACAGTACCCGCCTGGTGATGAATCTTCTGGCCGTTTTATTGCCGCCGTCCAGATACAGAGCCGCCACTATGGCTTCGAAGGTGTTTTCAAGTATGGAACTGCGGCCTCGGCCACCGCTGCGCGCCTCGTTGTCACTCATCAGGATGTAGTCTCCGAGCTTCATCTCGCGGGCGATCTTCTGCAGAGAACGGCCTCTGACCAGCATAGATTTCAGCTTGCTCAGTTCACCCTCACGACTGTCCGGGAACCTGCTGAACAGGTAATCAACCACTATCAGGTCGAGCACGGCATCACCCAGGAACTCGAGCAGCTCGTTGGCCTGGGTATGGTTTCCGTTGGTCTGGTTGAGAAGGGAGCGGTGGGTGAGGGCTCGACGGAGCAGGGCCGGGTTACGGAAGCGGTGGCCGAGTATCCTCTCCAGCTCGCGACCGGGTGCTTCAGTCTGCGGTCGGCTGCCGAAGAGTCTAACCAGCAGATTGGTCAGCGATTTCAGGTTCAGGTGAAGCGTTTTATCGCCAGGCAGGCGTTGTGACCGCCGAACCCGAAGGTGTTGCTCAGGGCGGCTTCGAACTGCATCTCCACGGCTTGGTTGGGAACGTAGTTGAGATCGCATTCGGGATCCGGATACTCATAGTTGATAGTTGGGGGGATGATGCCTCGCCCCATGGCCAGCAGTGTTGCAGTCGCCTCTACAGCGCCGGCTGCGCCGAGGAGGTGACCGTGCATGGACTTGGTGGAGCTGACCGGCAGTTTGTATGCGCGCTCGCCGAACACCTTCTTTATGGCGGTGGTCTCGGACTTGTCGTTAAGCGGGGTTGAGGTGCCGTGGGCGTTGATATACCCAATCTGTTCGGGGGTGAGCCCGGCGTCTTCAAGCGCGACTCGCATAGCTCTGACGGCGCCGTGACCGTCCTCCGGGGTGGCGGTTACGTGGTATGCATCGGCGGTGAAGCCGACACCGGCAATCTCGCCGTAGATGTGTGCGCCGCGTGCCAGGGCTTGTTCAGCCTCCTCGAGCAGCAGCATCCCGGCACCTTCCGCCATTATGAAGCCGTCGCGCTGGGCATCGAAGGGGCGGCTGGCCTTCTCCGGTTCGTCGTTGCGGGTTGAGAGGGCCTTCATAGCGCAGAAGCCACTCAATCCGGCCCGGCAGATGGGTGCTTCGGCGCCGCCAGCAAGCATTACATCCGCTTCACCGTAGCGGATGGCCTTCATCGCACAGCCGATGGAGTGGCCGGAGGTCGCACAGGCCGAGGTGGTGGCATAGTTTGGACCGCGCAGGTCGTAGCGGATGGACAGATGTCCGGCTACTATATCGGAGATCATCTTGATGATAAAGAAGGGGCTGACCTTCCTGGGGCCGCGCTGCTCGAGAACCTTCATTTGGGCCTCGAAGATCTGTATCCCGCCGATGCCAGAACCGATGATGACCCCCATCCGGCAGCGGTCGTATAGGTCGAAGTCGATTCCTGAATCCTCGACCGCCTGGACACCTGCACCCATAGCGAACTGGGCGAAGGGGTCCATATGCCGGATATCGCGCTTATCGAGGTATTGGGTCGGGTCGAAGTCCTTGACCTCGCCAGCGAACTGGCTGGCAAACTCCGAAGGGTCAAACTGGGTTATGCGACTGATTCCGCCGCGTCCGTTCTTAAGGTTGTCCCAGAATGAATCCTTGGTGCTGCCGATGGGGGTGACGACCCCGATGCCGGTCACCACCACTCGCCGCACCTGTGTGTGAGGCTGCGTCACGGCTCAGTCGGATTCCTTCTCGGTCAGCTTCTTTTCCATATACTCGAGAGATTTACCTACGGTGGTCAGTTTTTCCGCATCTTCGTCGGGTATCTCGATACCGAACTCCTCCTCAAATGCCATTATCAGCTCGACCGTGTCGAGCGAGTCAGCGCCGAGATCGTCAATGAAGGAGGCTTCAGGCGTAACTGCGCTGGCATCCACACCCAGCTGTTCGACGATGATTTCACGGACGCGATCTTGGTGAGACATTCTATCCTCCCTTAAGAGAACTAAAAAGGAAGAAGTAAAAGGGGAAAATTCCAGAGAGTGTTAACCGAGTAATGATTTTCTTGTTGTAGTCGGGGCTGTCCCCAAGCCCGACAGTCGTGGTTAGGGACAACCACGACTACGATC
>MWJR01000180.1 GCA_002127415.1 Calditrichaeota bacterium AABM5.125.24 | reverse complement strand
GTGGGCTCGGAGATGTGTATAAGAGACAGGGAGTGGGGGCTGTCGGCGGGCAAGCTGATCCATCCGGTGAGGCTGGCGGTCTCGGGAGTTACTGTCGGCCCCGGGCTCTTCGAGCTGCTCGAAGCACTGGGGCAGGAGACGGTGGTGAGGCGGATCAGACACGCGGCAAATGAGATACAATCTGGCCGACCAGCATCAGACGAAGCAATGCAAGTCAAGCAATAACAATGATATACAGTTAAACAATGAAGAGAACCTACCAACCCTCAAATCGCAAGCGGCGGAACAAGCACGGCTTTCGCTCCCGGATGAGCGACCGTCACGGGCGCAAGATCCTTGCCTGCCGCCGCGGTAAAGGTCGGAGACGCCTGTCAGTATCGGATGAGATGCGCCGCCACTAACCGGTTCCCCCGCAGCAGCCGCTTGAAAGGAAGACGCATCTTCACCGAGTTGCTCCGTCGCGGCACAAGGTTGCAAGGGCGCGCTCTGAAGGTTTTTTTTTGCCCGGCGGGCCGCCCCGGCTGGGGATCACCACCCCGCGCAGCATCGGCAAAGCGGTTTGCCGCAACAGGATTAAACGGATAATGCGCGAAACCTACCGGCTCAACCCTGACCGCTTCCCCGCCGAAGGGGCTGCGCTGTTCCTGGTTAAGAGCTGCGATGATGAAATGTTGGTCAAGACCGAGATGCTGGAGTTGGCCCGGGCCATCATAGACCACACCGGCAAGCGTCCACCGAACGGGGACGACGAGTGATGGCCAGAGCCTTAATCCTGCTTATCCGCTGCTATCAGCGGTTCTTAAGCCCCCTTTTAAGATCCAGGTGCCGCTACTGGCCCTCCTGCTCTCACTATGCAGTTGAGGCGCTCGACCGTTATGGCATCTGGCGTGGAGGCCGTCTGGCACTGTGGAGGCTGCTGCGCTGTGCTCCGTGGTCTCCGGGCGGCATAGACACAGTCCCTTAACACAACCACAATCCCAATCCGACCCTTATGGACAAGCGAACCATCATCGCCCTCATCGTCATCGGAATAATAATCCTCTTCTACGACGATTATCTCCGCTTGCTCTATCCACCCCCTCCGGAACCGCCACCGGGAACCACAGAAGAGACCGCCGATACCACGGCTCTGCGGGAACCGGTAGCTGCACCACTCACACAGCCCTCCCTGTCCGCTGAGCCGGGCGTCTATCCCGGCGAACCACTCCCCGGCGATCGTCCATTGGAAGGGTTTGTCGCACCCGACAGCCTCCCTGAACGGTTTGTTACCGTCGAAACCGACCGCTTCCGGGCCAGGTTCTCCAGCCGGGGTGCCAGGCTGGTCTCGATGGTGCTGAAGCCGAATGATCGCTACCTGAAAAAGGAGATCGAGCTACTGAACGGGGGGGATAATCCTCATCCCGGGTTCCGGTTCTGGACGGTTGACGGGCCTCTCGAGACCAACGGGCTCAACTTCCAAATATCCGGCGATGACTACGGTGGTGACCGCATCATCAATCTGACAGGAAACCGAAGCCGACAGATGGAATTCATCGCGCCCCTGGGGGCTGAGCGAAGTCTCTCCGTGACCTACAGCTTTAGCGGGAGCGGCTACAGCTTTATCTGCAGCGTGCGCGGTGAGGGCATGGAAAATGTCTGGGTGCGGGATTACGCGGAGGTCTACTGGAGCGGAGGTCTGGCCTTCACCGAGGCCGATACCGGGCAGGACATCTGGTACTCAAAGGCCTTCACATTCTATGCCGGTGACGTGCTTGAAGACCTTAAAATAAGCGGGAAAAAGGCCAGGACGATCGGTCCCACCACTGGCGAAACCCGCTGGGGAGCCATCCGGACCAAATACTTCATGGCGGCGCTTATCCCGGAGACTTCACCGGCCGTCGGCGCCTGGATGGAGAACCATCTGGACAGCAGCTACGTCGGCACTCACCACCCCAACCTGCTCGGCGTCGGACTCCGTATCCCGTTGCAGGGCGGGAGTCCGGCCACACCAATAAGGATATTCCTGGGCCCCCTGGATGTCGGCATCCTATCCGAGGTTGACCCGAGCCTGAAGCGGACGATGAACTGGGGCTGGGTCATCATCGCGCCGTTCTCGAAGTTAATACTATGGAGCCTCAAGCAGCTCGGCGGAGTTATACCGAACTACGGCATCTGCGTCATAATATTCTCGGTTCTGATTAAGGTCATCATCTGGCCGCTGACCCGCAAGAGCTACCAATCGATGGCGGCGATGCAGAGACTCCAGCCCAAGATCAAGGCTATGCGGGAGAAGTTCAAGAACGACCAGCAGCGGGTGCAGAAGGAGCTGATGAAGCTCTACAAGGAGGAGAAGGTCAACCCGATGGGAGGATGTCTGCCGGTCGTGCTGCAGATGCCGCTGCTGTGGGCGCTGTTCATCGTGTTCCGTTCGACCATCGAGTTCCGGCGGGCGCCGTTCATGCTCTGGATAAACGACCTCTCGATGCCCGACATCATCCTGGAACTGCCGTTCACGCTGCCATTATACGGCTCACACGTGGCGCTGCTGCCCATCCTGATGGGGATATCAACCTACTTCCAGTCTAAAACCACGATGACCGACCCCAACCAGAAGATGATGCTGTATTTTATGCCGATCTTTATGACACTGATATTCAACCAGTTCCCATCCGGCCTCACCCTGTATTACACGCTGTTTAATATATGGACTCTGGTCCAGCAGAAGATTACCCCGCCGCCCAAACCGGCGACGACTGAGGTTGATAAACCGGGGGTCAAGCGGAAGCCGAGGTGAACTCTGCGGGTGGATACTGCCTGTCTGACACCATCGCCGCTGAGGCGACCCCTCGCGGCAGGGGTGGGATCTCAGTCTTGAGAGTCTCCGGAACCCAGGCCAGAAAGGTGGTGTCGGCGCTGTTCGACCGGGCGCTGCCCGAGCCGGGGCAGCATCGCTTCGGCCGGCTGATTAGAGATGGGAATGGGGTTGACGTTCTCGACGAAGTGGTGGTGACCTGCTTCGGAGCGCCGCACTCCTACACCGGCGAGGAGGCGGTCGAGATCTCTACCCACGGCAGCCCGGTTGTGGTGGCCGAGGCGCTGGATGCGCTATACGCCGCAGGAACCCGTCCAGCCGGCCCGGGCGAGTTCACCCTGCGCGCCTTCCTGAACGAACGGATCGATCTGACCCAGGCTGAAGCGGTGGCTGACCTGGTGGCAGCCGGCAGCCGTGAAGCGGTCGGTCAGGCGCTGAGGCAGCTGCGAGGCGGTGTTGGCCGGGCCGCAGAGCGAATCAGCAACCACATCGCAGGGCTGCTGACCCAGTGCGAGCTCGAGCTTGACTTCGTCGAGGATGACGTGGAACTGGCCTCACCGGTGCAGAAGACGGCGATGCTCGAATCGGCGCTGGACGGGGTCGAGGGGATGCTGAACGGCTACCGGCTCTCCCGCAGGCTGAGGGAGGGGGTGAAGGTGGCCATCACCGGGCCGCCCAACGTCGGCAAGAGCAGCCTGTTCAACGCGCTGGTCGGCGAAGAGCGTGCCATCGTTCACCCTGTGCCCGGAACCACCCGCGACATCCTCAGAGCACCGTGCGTCATCGGGGGGATCACCTTCGAGCTGTTTGATACCGCCGGGCTCACGGTCAGCGGCGACGATGTCGAAAGCGAAGGAATCCGCCGTGCTGTGGAGGCCGCCAGGCAGGCCGAGTTGTCGATCTTTGTGACCTCGGTGGATACGCCTCCGCCGGAGAAGTGGAACGGATTGAAGGACAACAGAAACATCCGGGCACTCAACAAGATCGACCTCGGTTCCCCAGCCGTTACATCCGATGTGATCCCCATCTCGGTGCGCACCGGCGAGGGGCTGGACAGGCTCAAGAGCTCTGTATATGACGCGGCGGCTTCATCCGAAATCCCCGGCGAAGCCACCATCAGCCGCGAGCGGCACTACCTGGCCGTGAGCCGGGCCAGGGAGGCTCTGTTGCGAGCCCACGAGGGGGTGTCGAACGAATTCCCCGCCGAGATGATTGCCGAGGAGCTCAGAGAGGCGCTGGGGGCTATGGACGAACTGACCGGGAAGCGCCGCCTCGAGGGGCTGCTGGATGAGATCTTCGCCGATTTTTGCATAGGCAAATAGCGCTACTTTGCTAAATGCTTATTGAAATTATTGTAATTAGCTGTCTTTGCGAGGCACGAAGTGCCGAAGCAATCTTTTTCGATAAACAGTTGAGATTGCTTCACTTCGTTCGCAATGACAAGATGAATATGACCAAGTGCTAATAGATGCTCTTAATAACCGGGGCATCTGGAAGGATTGTTCCACGTGGAACAGTGGCTGTCCAGATTCGACAGCAGGTTATTCGGACAGACATATAAAGTAATCGGGAGGTATCGGTGAGTCAGAAAGCCAATCAGGAGATGATCAAGCTCCTTGGCGACATTGAGATGTTCCAGGGGCTTGACGAGGCGGATCGCGGCGAAATTTCAGGCTTGGTGAAGGAGCAGCACTACGACGCCGGCAAGGAGATCTTCCAGGAGGGGGATCCCGGCGGCGAGCTGTTCATCATCGGGGATGGGTCGGTGGAGGTGCATAAGTTGCGGTCGCACGGCACCGGCCGCATCGTAATCGCCCGCTTCGAGCGGGGTGGGGTCATCGGAGAGATGTCGCTCATCGACGGAATGCCCCGCTCCGCCACGGTTGTCGCCACCAGACCGACCAAAATGCTCATGATTTCGGAAGAGGCGCTGGACGAACTGACAGTCAACAACCCACAACTGGCGATCAAGCTCTTCAAAGGGATGGCCAGGCTCATCTCACTGCGGCTGCGCAACACCTCGGGCTGGTTTGCGGACGTGTTTTAACGCCCTGAAATGTGTGGGGACTAAATGTAGAAGTTCTTGGACACGGTGACGTTTTAATTCGGAGACGAAGCGGTAGGGCGGGTGTCCCTGCCCGCCATCGTCCAGAGGGCGATTGGTATCAGGCATTAATATCTCATCACAAACAAGGGCGCATAAATAATGCAGCTGCGCCGCATGGCGGGCACCCCTGCCTTCGCAGGGGCAGGCGGAGTCCCGCCCTACTTGGTAACTCTCATTCAGATGTTAAATATGCTACATCCAGAACATGTCGCTGAACTTATGAATCATTACTTGGATTGCTGCCATTAAATTTTACAACATATTGTTATTTAATGACATACAAGATCGCTTCGTCCCGATCTCGAAGCGTCTGGACGTGACTCGCAATAACACCATTCTCGGACGGACTGGAAAGCAGGAGCCAAATAACTAACAGGAGAGATTGAAGACAAAAGACAGCGGTTCGAGCTTCGACTATAACGTCATAGTCGCGGGCGGAGGTCACGCCGGGTGCGAGGCTGCAGCCGCCGCCGCAAGAATAGGCGCGCAAACGCTGCTGGTCACCGGCGATCTGGACGCCCTGGGCCGGATGTCCTGCAATCCGGCGGTGGGAGGCATCGCCAAAGGGCACCTGGTCAGGGAGATAGACGCTCTGGGCGGGGTTATCCCCATCGTCGCCGACAGGACCGCCATCCAGTTCCGGGTGCTCAACCGCTCCAAGGGCTTCGCGGTGTGGTCGCCGCGGGCTCAATGCGACCGAAAGCTGTATTCGGTGGTGATGCGGCAGGTGATGGAGAGCTACCCAAACCTGGAGCTGATGACGGGAATGGCGGATGGGGTTGAGGTTTCGGATGGGCAATGTGTCGGAGTCCGGCTGAAGGATGGGCGACGGATCAGCGCCCGGGCGGTGGTGCTCGCCTGCGGCACCTTCCTGAACGGTCTGATGCACTGCGGTGAACGCCGGGAAGTGGGGGGCCGGATTGGCGAGCCGCCCGTGGTGGGGCTGACCTCAGCGCTGGTCGAGCTCGGCATCGCTGCCGGCCGGCTCAAGACCGGAACCCCGCCGCGCCTCGACGGCAAGACCATCGATTTCGACCGCTGCCAGCGCCAGGACGGCGACGAGGAGCCCATCTTCTTCTCGTCAGACACCATCGCACCTTCGCTCCAGCAGCGCCCCTGCTGGATAACCCACACCAACCGGACTGTTCACGATATAATCCGCGGTGGACTGAACCGGTCGCCGCTCTACACAGGACGGATAAAGGGGATCGGGCCGCGCTACTGTCCCTCGATTGAGGACAAGATCGTCCGCTTCCCGACCCGCGAACGTCACATCATCTTCCTGGAACCGGAAGGGCTCGACACCGACGAGTTCTACCCCAACGGCCTGGCCACCAGCCTGCCGGTGGACGTGCAGCTCGCAGCCCTGCACAGTATCCCCGGTCTGGAAGAGGTGGCGATGACCAGCCCCGGCTATGCCATAGAATATGATTTCTTCCCGCCTCATCAGCTGTTCGCCACCCTGGAGACCAAGCCGGTCTCGGGCCTATATTTAGCCGGCCAGATCAACGGAACGTCCGGCTACGAGGAGGCCGCCGCTCAGGGTATCATTGCCGGCAGCAATGCCGGACTGGCTGCCACGGGGCGAACCGAGCGGCTCACCTTCGGGCGGGAAGAGGCATACATCGGGGTGATGATCGACGACCTCATCACCCGGGGCGTCGACGAGCCCTACCGAATATTCACCTCGCGGGCCGAATTCCGCCTCAAGCTCAGGCTTGACAACGCAGCAGCCCGGCTCACCGGCATCGGGTATGAACTCGGACTGGTTGACCGAAGACGATACCAGCGTATGATCGACGAGGAGGCACGCCTGGCCAGAGCTATGTATTACCTCTCCCGGGCCAGATGCACCGACGGAAACGGCGAACCCGCCACCCTGCTGGGACTGCTGAAGCGGCCGCATGTTCGGCTGACCGAGCTCCTCTCCGGCAGGTCTGACGCCGCCTCCCTGGGCGACGACCTCGCCTCCGGGCGGGGGGAGTTCATCCACCGGGTGGAGGCTGAGGTGAAGTATGCCGGCTACCTGAAGCGTCAGGAATCTCGAGCGGCTGAACTGAGACGAAACCGGGACCGACTGATACCACAAGAATTTGATTTTACGGGGATTAAAGGACTGTCCGCCGAGGGACTTGAGAAGCTGATGCTGGTGCGACCCAGCCACCTCGGCCAGGCGGCCAATATCCCCGGTATAACTCCGGCAGACATAGCCGTATTGCTCATCTACCTGAAGAGGTTCCAGGGGTGAATCCGGTGCTGACAACCCTTTCAGAGGTTTTGCACCGACTGCCTGCTCCGGAGTGAATATCTTGTTGATAACTACCGCCGCAAATAGATAACTTCCACATCTTCAGTAACATACAAAAAATATCCACGATTTTGCCGAATGTTGATAACCTGCTGGAACGCTACCGTGAGATAGTCGCAGGTGACAGTAAAAAACTGAACTTGGTATCGCGGCGGGATGTGAAAAACTTGCTCAAAAGGCTGGTTGAGGAATCGCTGCTGCCTCTCAACTGGAGCGATTGCCGGATGGCGTCACCGGTGATCGACTTGGGCAGCGGCGCCGGACTCCCCGGGATCCCGCTGAAGATCGCACGGCCCGACCTATGTATGACACTACTGGAAGCCAATCGCCGTAAGTCTCTGTTCCTGCGCAAGGCGGTGACACTCCTGCAGCTTGAAGAGGTCGAGGTTCTGTGCGAGCGTGCCGAGCGACTCACCCGCAACCCGTTATACCTCGGCCGTTTCAACACACTGGTCTCGCGCGGGGCGGCCACGTTGATGGATCTGCTCGAATGGGGAAGGCCCCTCCTGGTGAAGGGGGGTGAACTTGTCGCCTGGAAGGGATCGGGAGTGATCGAGGAGCTAATCCAATTGCACGCTACAGGCTGGAGCGAACCCGCTCTGCTGCGAGGGTCGCCAGGACTGACCCTGGTGCGGTTCGAGCTGCAGATGGATCAGTTGATCCGGCGGGGAAATACAGGCTAAACTGCAAGTCCTGTCAATGACAAGAGGCTGAGAAGGAGGCAAGACAGCCCGGAAAATTGCCGATACACTTGACCTCGAAGAGATATATCTTATATTCATATACATATACAAGCTATCATCCGGAAAGCTTGAACGATCATCCAGTATATGGCTTCACGGTTGATACAGACGTCTCCAGTGGGGGCCTCTTCCGGTGGTTTGCGCCGGGAGATGCCGCAATGAGACGCAGCGTCGAAGTATATAATCACAAGATATAAAGCCTTAAAGTGCCAACCCCGTCGGGCTCACCTGTTCGCCGGGGCCGGGTTTTCAGCTAATCCACGAGAGTATCCGCCATGAAATGCCCCAACTGTAAAGGCTCGATCTCCACCTACAACTTCTTCAAGGAGAAGCACTGCCCCGCCTGCGGCGAACTCCTGAAGAAGATGCCCACCAAGGAGCAGCTCACAGAGACGCTGGTCGCCTTCGCCGAGGACAAGGGCTACATCTTCTGGTCAATCGTCTATCTGGTGGTGGTATGGGCGGTCTCCTTCTTCGAGCAGATATTCGGAACGGGTGTGCTGTTCGACTACATCACCAAACACGAGATACGCTTCCTTATACTGGCTGTATATTCAGGTTCGATCATCGACTATGCAGTCAAGGCGAACGTGGAGGTAACGGCGGTTCGCAACAAGTTCATCTTCAGGCCGCCTCTGTATTTGAGGGCATACCGGCGCTGGACGAACATCTTCGTGGTGTTAGGGGTGGGGCTGTCGGCCTATGCGCTGATCCAATGCCCGAACTACTTCTCCATCCTGCCGGTGGTGACCTTTCTGACCAGCTTCTGTCTCTGTCTCCTCTGGGCCATAATGGGTCTGGCGCTGACCGAAGATGATATGAACGACAAGCGGATCCGCTACTTTATGGAGGAGATGCGGATTGGGAGGGTCAAGTATTACCACCGTGCCTCGGCAATTTACATCGGTGGGATATTCCTGGCGGGGGTCACCTACTACTGGCTGGTTCACATCTCAGGCCTCTGGTTCTACATCTCAAACTCCCGCTTTGTATATAACCTTATGACCTTCCTGACCCAATACTTCGGCTGGGTTAAGACGTTCATCGAATGAAGGGGCGGCGTTGCTGAAGAATCTATAAAGTATGCAGGGGCGGCCGGCCGGTCGCCCCTGCATTACCTATAAATCTCACGATCGTGTGGCCCGGCTTGCGAGCAAGCCGGGTTTCATGTCTGAATTCTCATTGGGTGGCCCGGCTTGCGAGCAAGCCGGGTTTCATGTCTGAATTCTCATTGGGTGGCCCGGCTTGCTCGCAAGCCGGGTTTCATGTCTGACGGCACAACACAAAATTACGGCAGATAGACCACCTTGCGAACCTCGGTGAAATCTCCCGCAGTCAGCCTGATTAAATACACGCCCCCGGGCAGAGCCCCGGGGGTTATTGCTCTGTGGTGCCTCCCCGCCGGGACCAAGTCATCCAGCAGGACGCCCACCTCGCGGCCGGTGATGTCGAACAGACTGAGGCGGGTATGGCTCCCCGTCGGGAGTTCAAAGTGGACGGTCGCAGCGCTGTTGAACGGGTTGGGGTAAACGCCTTCCAGCTTGAACTGCAGCGGCAGCTCCTTCCGGGCTGAAACGGCAAGCGGCAGCACCGTCAGGCTGATATCGACCCACAACGGCCCCGGGGCGGTAGTGTTGTGAACAAACTGCAGGTAAGCATTGTAGGTTTGTTCGGGGCCCAGCCCGGTGGCGTCGATGGTCACATCCATCACCAACTCCTCATCCGCATTCAGCTCACCCTGACTGGGGTCGATATCGCACCAGAAGAAGTCGCTGGAGACCTCAAACATCCGCAGCCAGTCCTGGTCAGCCTGCATCTGAACCACAGCCGTCCAGGTGAAAGGATGCATTGCGTTCGTTATGCTGCAACCACCGGAACGCTCACCATCTGCTACCGGCAGGTCGGCTACTCGCGTCACATCTCCGGTCTCGACGTCGCACTTTATAATCCTGACTACAGGGTCACCCTCCTCGTTATAGAGATTGTTCAGAATGTAAAGTGGGTAGCCGTCAGGGTCGTCGGCGAAGTAAAACAGACCCGAGATGATGAACCGCTGGTTGTTTTCGATGGTGTCGCAGCGGGTCCCGTTCCGGTCTATGGCAATAATGTCGGTGGTGAAACAGGAGACCCAGAACTGCTCGTGCTCGTCGTCCCAGGCCACTGCATAGGTTGGATCGAGCGGGCTCGGGATCCTCACCCCGGTGACCTCGCCGGTCTCAGGGCTGATCTGGGCGATGTATCTGTCATCCACACCATACAGATACTCGCCATCCGTGGTCAGGTCGCGCCAGCCTAAATCGCTGTCGGATTCCTGAAGCCATACACTAACATACTCACCTTCCCGGGAGAGCTTGTAGAGATAATTCGGATCATTAGCTCTATGGCCTCCGGCAACCCAGAAATAGTCCTGGAGGAATACGGCCGCCTGCAGACACCGATCCTGTGTGACCGCAGTGGCGTTTATCTCCTCGAGCTGGCTCCAGAAGCCCCCTTCAGCCCTGATGCCCCGCAGGATGGTGCTGAACTGAAGCGGCCCGTCACCCTGGTTGACAACCTCTATCCGGTCCTCTTCAGACTGCCCTTCATATATCGCGGCTGATATACGCTCCGGCTCCACAGTCATTTCAGAATGCAGCATCCTGAACTCGTTATTCAGCTCCCTCTCGCCGTCGAAGGTTAACTCCACCTCATCAACAGGGGTGTAGCCGCGCCTGGTCACAGCTGCGGTGAAGGTCTCAACCGGAATATGCCCGAAAGAGAAGTTCCCCTCTATGTCGGTGATGCGGGACCTGCTGAACTGAGGAAGCTCGACCCGCGCCTCCTCCAATGGTTCATCGGTCATATTGCTGACCACCCGGCCGGAGAAGTGACCGCCATATCCGATCAGCTCGTCGATCAGATCCGACAGAAATTCGGCCCGGTCGAAGTTGCGGGCGTTGTTGAAATTGACAAAGGACACGCCCTGGGCGTAGGTGCGGTGACCGCCGAAGTAGAAGACCCCGCGAACATAGTCGTCCTGACCGGTCTGGTCATAGAGGAGCGCTTCGCCATCATCCCCGGCGCTGAACCTGTCCGGTCGTCCGGCGGCGTTGGAGCCCCCTGAATAGCCATGCTCACGCTCCCCCAACCGACCATCTTCATCACAGGCCAGACGGTTTACCTCTCCATCCTGCCCGGTGTGCTCAAATTCGGTGTGGAAGTATTCCCAAAGGTCTGTGCGGTTGTGGTCGGCGCCGAAGTCGTTCCCCTCGATGTAGAGTGCGCCGCCATCATCAAGGTAGTTAACAAGAATATTCTGTTCCCTGGAGTCGATCCGACTCGCTGGTGTTCCGCCGCCTCAACCAGGACAATGCCAGCCGAGACAGGTCATCACCAGATCGTAACCACTCAGGTCTTGAGGCAGGCTCCGCCTCATATCGTAGTCGACCTCGAGTTCGTTCAGCGTGCGTGTAACCGCCTCGGTGGCGGTCAGACGCTGGTTGAACACCGGATCCTGCACGCGATCGCCGTTGTCGTGCTGCCAGACCAAGATCTCGGATGCCTGGGCTTCCCCCGCCAGTAACAAGGCCGGCAGCAGCGCTAAACCGACAGCAGTTCTGTTGATCTTCATTTCTCCTCCCGATGAAGGATAAACAATCACTTAACTCTAAAGATGGGAAACTGTGCTGTCACACTTATTAAAGGGGTCATTTTATACTTGTATTTTACACTCTTCGCACATGTCACTCCCGCTTAAGCAGCGGTGTGGCGTGGCGGGCTTGTCCCGCCACGTTTATTCTAATACTGTAAAGGGTATTGCTTTATCGTGTAGTGATATGATAAACCTGTCCAGCAAGCTGGACAGGCCACACAGTCGACACTAATCACAATACAAGATTAAATTGCACCCCTTAATAAGTGTGACAGCAAACAATATATTAATATACATCTGAATCTAAGTCAAGTCAACTGCTATCATCTACGGCAGATAAATCACCTTGCGCACAGCAGATAGACCGCCCGCATCGAGCCTCAGGATATAGACGCCTGCCTGGAGCTCAAGGGACTCAAACCCCACCCTATGATAACCCTCCGGCAAAGATCCTTCGAAGCAGACCGATCCTTGCCTGCTCGGTGACAGGCCTCCCCACCTCGGCGACTTTTTTCGCTCAATGCCAATAAAAGTGTTTGAACCTCTTGACATGTGAAAAACTGTTAACTACCCTAACATTCAGGGGAGGTAGCTGCATTGTTGTAAAACATTAGCTGATGCTATAGGACAGCTTACAGGTTGGTGGTAATCAGAATCCCAATCAACGAGGCACATATGAGCATTACGATAATCAAGACGGTTGTAGTGATTCTACTCTTTCTGGCGATTTTCTTAGGATTTCAATTCTTGGTAAGGAGAATATCTCCCCGGCGGACACGTTCATTGGAACGCCAAGCGTGCGAGAGAGCTGCTGCCTTTGATACCCTGATCGCTGCGGGTCTATGGCTGGTTATGTTTGATGGGCGTTTCCAAATACCGCCAACAGTCTTGGGACTTAACTTCAGTTTGGTGTATGTGTTACTTGGCGGCGCCTTCTACTTTGCAAGTCTTGCCATAAGATTGAGGCGTAAAGCGAAGCATGCATCTGCAGGAATTGCCAGCGTACCAACAACAAGGTAGAATTCAGCCTACTCACCCCATCGTCCGAGCAATTCTGATTATACCCGCCAACCAAGAGCTGGCGGGTATTTCTTTTCCTATGGTTGCCAATAGTGTGGTTGGCAGACAATATTATCTGCAGAGTTTTTGCGGGCAATCGGAAACCCACTAAACAAGCCTCACGCATCATCGTCGCCATCATCCAGCCTAATCATCTTTCCCCATTTATTCCCTGCTTTCCCGCATCAGATAGGCCTCGATGAAGCGGTCGAGGTCGCCGTCGAGGACCGCCTGGGTGTCGGAGGTCTCGACCTCGGTGCGGTGATCCTTGACCATATTGTAGGGATGCAGGACGTAGCTGCGTATCTGTGAGCCCCATGCGATCTCGTCCTTCTGGGCCTCGATCTGGTCGCGCTTCTTGGCATCTTCATCGCGGCGGGCCTTCAGCAGCTTGGCCATCAGGAAGCGCATGGCTGCGTCGCGGTTGCGGTGCTGGGAGCGTTCGGACTGGCAGGTGGCGACGATGCCGGTGGGGATGTGGGTGATGCGAACCGCCGAGTCGGTCTTGTTGACGTGCTGACCGCCGGCTCCCGATGAGCGATAGGTGTCGATGCGCAGGTCGCCCGGGTCTATGACGATCTCGCCCGGGTCTTCAGTCTCGGGGTAGACGAAGACCGAGGCGAAGCTGGTGTGACGGCGGGCCCCAGCGTCGAAGGGGGATATCCGCACCAGCCGGTGAACACCGGTCTCAGCCTTCAACCGTCCGTAGGCATAATCCCCTTCGACTTCGATGGAAGCGACCTTGACCCCGGCCTGTTCGCCCGGCTGCAGGTCGATGACCTCGGCTCTGAAGCCCTTCCGCTCCAGGTAGTGCAGATACATCCTGAGCAGCATCGCCGCCCAGTCGGCCGATTCGGTGCCGCCGGCGCCGGGGTGGATGGTCAGTATGGCGCTGCGCCGGTCGTCCTGGCCGCTCATCATCTGCAGGAACTCCCACTCCGCGAGCTCCCGCTCGATCCGCCCCAGCTCGGCGGTCAGCTCGTCGAACTCGGGCCCAGATTCCTCGTCAAGAAGCACCCACAGCTCGGCGGCATCATCAAGGTCGTGGGTCAGCCGCTCCCACTTCTCAAGCGGTTCAGACAGGCGGGCGACCTTGCGGGTCAGGTCACGAGCCCGATCGGGGTCATCCCAGAGGTCTGATGCGGCGGCCTGTTCTCTTAGCTTCTCCAGTTCGGCTCGCTTGCCCGCCAGGTCAAAGAGACCTCCCGAGCTTGCCGAGCCGCTCTTTAAGTGATTGAATGTCCATATATTACCCTCTGTCGAGGACGGCCCGACAGGGCCTGCCCCAGCGCTTGCCCCTGCGCCTGTCCTGATGCCTGTCCTGATGAAAATCAGGAAAAGTCAGGAAAGGCAGTGGAAAGCTGGGGAGTGTCGGGCCTACTATTTGCTATTCATCTGTGCCGGCCTGGAAGCCGAAGTCGCGCGCCTCAGCCTGCTTGCCGGCAGCCACTTTGACCTCGCCGAAGCGCTTCTCGAATTTCTTGATATTCTCTTCGAGCGCCTGCAGCAGCCCCTTGGCGTGCTGTGGGGTGAGGATAATACGGGTCTGGACGATCGCCTTCGGCATCCCGGGCAGCATCCGGGTGAAGTCGATGACGAACTCGGCGCCCGAATGGGAGATCAGCGCCAGGTTGGCGTAGATCCCCTGCCCGACCTTCTCGTCGAGCTGGACCTGGATCTGCTTGGCCCGGGCGGGTTGTTGATCCATTTGAACTCCTTTATGTCCTCGTGCTGTCAGATGCCCTCACCTGACAGATAATAACG
>MWJR01000098.1 GCA_002127415.1 Calditrichaeota bacterium AABM5.125.24 | reverse complement strand
AGTATTAACAAAATACTGATCGTAGTCGGGGCTGTCCCCAACCACGACTGTCGGGCTTGGGGACAGCCCCGACTACAGCAAGAAAATCATTGCTTGGTTAAAGCTCTCAAATAGTATTATCTCGCAGTTATGCCTAATCTATTTTCAACCCCGGTTCATGCCCGTGCTCTGCAACCTGCCGTGAATCCTGAAACTGATTCCCCCTCCACTGCAGAAGACCCCAGAGGAATCCGGAGCCGTAAGAGAGATGCAGAGTCGCAAAGGTTACAGGCAACAGAGGCAACAGTATCGGGTTTCTTCGGCCGACCCACAAGCTGGTCAAGATATTGACGATAATATAGGCCCCGC
Organism: Calditrichaeota bacterium AABM5.125.24; assembly: GCA_002127415.1. GTDB lineage: Bacteria > Electryoneota > AABM5-125-24 > Hatepunaeales > Hatepunaeaceae > AABM5-125-24. The sequence goes on along the minus strand of MWJR01000098.1, from coordinate 30,286 downwards.
CAACCAAAGCCAATAAAATCACCCCGACGTCCAAGAAAGGTGCCAACAGCGCAGAGCAACCGAGGGCTGCCACAAATGCCGGCGGCACAAATTGACGGGAACGTATCTGGCGGGGATGTCTCTGCAGAACCCTCACCTTCCAGAAGCCATATTGGAAATACTGCCTGCACAGGCTCCGGAAGGTTGACCGATTGTAGTATTGACTCCGAATTTCGGGGTTGCAGACAATCCGACCGCCATATTTTAGTAGGCGATAGCTCAGCTCATCATCCTGGTTGCGAACCATCTCCTCGTCGAAACCGCCGATACATGTGTAGAGCTCGCGCCTACAGAGCCCCATATAGACGGTATCAACCTCCTCCTCTCTTTGAGTGTAATGAAAGCGAGCCCCCCCAACGCCGAACGGGGTGCTGGTAGCAAGAGATACCGCCTTGGCTACATTCCCCACACCAACAGCGCGCATCGGACCGCCGATCAGGTCCGCTCCAGTGCGCTGCAGAGTCTCGACAGCCTTAGTGACGTAATCCGGTGCCAGCTCGCTGTGAGCGCTGACAATGCCGATAATATCACCGGTCGAGCGGGCGATACCCAGATTCCAGCCTGCAGACTGTGTAATCCCGGGATTATCGAGCAAAAAGGAGTTGGAACGTCCTTCGAACAACCTCTCCACAATTCCCCACGATCCGTCGGTTGACTGACCGTCGAGGACAAGAATCTCCAGCTTGTCAGAGGGATAGTCCTGGGCGAAAACTGAGGCCAGGCAGCGTTCGATGTATTCCGCCTCGTTGTGCATCGCTATCAGCAGTGAGACTTTCATACTGCTTAAAACCTCATTGCCACTTCACAACCCAATCAGGTTCTCTCGACATTGATAGATTGTGCGCTGCCGGTAGCCAGCGATTCCTGAGCCGCTTCGAGTATCTGAACCACGCGCAGCCCCTCATAGCCGTCAGTGATCGGTCTTTGACCGGTGCTGACGCAATTAATAAAGTGTCGGCATTCCATCTTCAGCGGTTCCTTGAAGTCAAGCTTGGGGATCAGAACATCGCCTGCGCGCAGCAACAGCTGGAACTCGCCAAATGTCTCATAGCGGCCTAATGAATCCCGGTTTGACCCGGAAGGGCTCTGCGCATTCTCTCTCTTCGACACCCCTTTGTCATACAGCATAATACGAGCCTCGGAGTTGACATCGTCATAGACCACCATCTTCTCGCTTCCCACCACAGTCATACGACGCACCTTATGCGGGTCGAGCCAGCTGATGTGGACGTTGGCTGCCACGCCTCCGGGAAAGTTAAGGGTCGTAAAGACAACGTCCTCAATCCCCGGCTGGATATAGGAGTAACCGCGGGCAATAACCTGCCGGGGGATGGCATCCAGCCAGTAACAGAGGATGGAGAAATCGTGAGGGGCAAAGTTCCACAGGGCGTTCACGTCCTGCCTGACACGCCCCAGATTGAGACGCTGAGAATAGATATAATATACCTGGCCTAACTCGCCGGACTGAATGTATTCCTTGACCTTCTGCACCGCCGCATTGTAAATGAACACGTGGCCGGTCATAAGCGTCAACCCACCCGTCTCCGCCAGGGCTATCAGCTCCCGGCACTCGGCGCTGGTCTGAGCCAGCGGTTTCTCCACCATCACGGACTTACCGGCCTTCAGGGCCTCTTTCGCCAGCTTAAAATGGTTATGAACGGGGGTAGCCAGAATCACCGCATCTATCTCCCGTGTCTTAAGGACCTCATTATAATCCGATGTCACCCGAACACCGGGATACTGGAGCCCGAACTGCTCCAGACGGCCTGTATCGATGTCACAGATGGTGTGAAGCTGCGCTTCCTTCAACGAGTTCAAACTGCGCGCCAGATTAGGGCCCCAATAACCAAGACCGATCAGTGCAACCTTAACACTCATTTCAAAAACCCCCGGATCTGCTCAGCTACATAGTTTTGCTGCTCCTCCGATAACTCCGGATAGATCGGCAGAGAAAGAACCTCAGCGGCAGCCCTTTCTGTTTCCGGCAAAGAAACGTCTTTATAGCCCAGGTCTCTGAATGCGGGCTGTCGGTGAAGCGGCACCGGATAGTGAATTCCAGCGCCGATACCGTTCTCCTTCAGATGGGAAAACAGGGCGTCACGGTGTGATGTCCGCACCACGTAAAGATGATATACATGACGAACTTCTGGAGCCTCCCGTGGTGTCTCCAATTCAGTCCCGTTCAGCAGCTCGGTGTAGCGGTTCGCGTGGCGCCTTCTGGCCTCTGTCCATCCCTCCAGGAACGGCAGCTTGGCCCCCAATATAGCCGCTTGCAGCGCATCCAGTCTCTCGCCGTAGCCTATCATATCGTGCTCATACTTGCTGGCGCGGCCGTGGTCCCGCAGCTTGCGAACCCTGGACAGCAGCTCCGGATCCCTGCCGGTAACTGCGCCGCCATCGCCGTAGGCTCCCAGGTTCTTACCCGGAAAGAAGCTGAAGCAGGCCAGGTCTCCGATGCTTCCGCAACGCCGACCGTGATAGACCGCCCCGTGAGCCTGCGCTGCATCCTCTATCACCCATATGTTGCGCTGTCGGGCAATATCCAACAGCGGCTCCATATCAGCGGGTTGACCATACAGATGCACCGGCAGGATGGCCCGGGTGCGGTCGGTAACGGCAGTCTTCACCTGCTCAGGATCCAAGTTGTATGTATACGGATCAATATCCACAAAGACCGGCCGAGCTCCAGTGTGGAAGATTGGCTCAGCGGAGGCAGCAAAGGTATGGGCGGTGGTTATTACCTCGTCACCCGAACCCACGCCGCATGCCATCAGCGCCAGATGGAGGGCGGCCGTTCCGGAAGCCACCCCGACGGCTCCCGCGGCATCCACATAAGAGGCAAAGGCCTCTTCAAAGCGTGCCACTTCGCTGCCGAGTATAAAACTGGTGTTATCGATTACCCGCTGCACGGCAGTATCAATGTCCGGGCGGATAGCACGATACTGAGCTTTCAGATCAACCAGAGGAATTTGCATAGGATCAGACTTCCACTTTAGAGTCAATTAACCGTTCAACCTGATAGGCTTCCAGCTCACTGACATCTCTGATAACGCGAGCCGGATTGCCCACCACTACTTTACCGTCAGGCACGTCCTTTACCACAACGCTGCCCGCGCCGACCAGGGCGTTTCTCCCTATAACCACCCCCGGCATAAGGGTGCAGTTGGCTCCGATCTTGGCCCCGGGCAGCAGATGTGGTCCCTTCAGATTTGACTTGGCCTCCAGGCTTAAAGGATAGAGGGCATTGGTGAAGACAGCATTAGGTCCCACCCAGGCCCCCTCCTCCAGAATCGAGTACTCAGGAATGAAGGCGTTGGAGTGGATGCGGACATTGTCAGCTATTCGGACGTGATGTTCCACGATTGAGTGGGTTCCGACACTCACGTGGTCGCCGATCTCATTCAGCTCACGGATCATAACACTGTGACCAGTCTGAAAATGAGTCCCGATTGTGTTACCGGCGTAGATAACCGTATGCGAACGGATGACCGCACCAGGGCCTATGACAGTATCCAAATCACCTGCCTTGTGCCCTCGAGGCGCAACACCTAACATAACGAATTCTGCCACAGTGCTGCCCTCTCCCAGAACAACACCCGGGAGAATGACAGCACTCTTAGCTGTATCGGCATCCATCCAGCACGAACCTTCTTTTGTTTATTTGCAAAGGTTGGATTTATATGAACTACATCCGTTCATCCAGACTCCTCCCGCTCTCAATATGGCTGAGCTCGGGAACAACGGTGGATATCTCGCTGATAATCCGCTCTTTTTTTATATTTCTCTTGGGATGTGATAAGAATTCCTCGATGACCGTAAGCAGATTAAGTAATGAACCTTCATGTCCGGGGCGATAAGGCACACCGAGGAGTTTGGACATCCCCACCTCAACACACTCCTCGCCATCGCTGACAAATTCTTCATAAGATTTTTCGCCGCTGGTATCAAGCGGTGTCAGCAACAACGGGTAATGTCCTGATTCAACATCGGACTCCACGCCTGCTTTCGCTTCTTCTTCATTATCGTAGAATCGCGGCTCGAAACCATAATATTCAAGAACTGCAGTAGCAATCGTTTTTAGTTCGAATAAATCACTGTCCGGATCGAGGCGTGGTATGAGTAGATGATTTTCCGGTGCGCAGATTGCCGCCAGAAGACACAACTGTCCCGCTTCTCGAAGAGATATGAAAAATCGCCGAGTTCCTGTCGGGGAAGCCAATGGTTGATGTTTTTCCAGTCGCTTCAAAAAGCTCTGTAAGAGGCTTCCGTCTGAAAACGCAACATTAGCAAAGCGAGCGGAAGTCATCTTAACCTTCAAATCCGGTGCTATTTCACCGGAGAAAATCATATGCTCCATTATTCTCTTGCTGGCACCCATAAGATTCACAGGGTTCGCCGCCTTATCAGTGGAGACAGAAAAGAAAGATGCCGTTCCGCCTTTTTCCTGCAGCCAGCATAAGAGACGTGCAAGTTTGATTAGATTCGTATCCAGCATTTGAAGCAAGGAATAGGTATCCTTTTCAGATCTGACGTGCTTCAGGGCTGCGAAGTTCAGCACATAATCATAGGGCCTCTGTTCCAGGATGAAACGATGCATAACAGACGATCCATAGTCAACAGGTAAAGTCCTGAAATCTATATTGTCCAGTTCGCTTGAGCTGCTTCTCAGATCGCGCGTCATCTCTGCAAGGTTATTCTCACTCTGATCTATAACGTGCAACGCCTCCGGGTTAAAGGTTAATAAGGCGCGAACCGTTGCAGAGCCTACACTGCCGGCTCCACCTATGACCAGAATCCGTCTTCCTGCGGTTCGTTCCTCAATCTCCATCCTGCGGCTTTGAAGATCGTCTGTAAACAGCTCATAACTGCGCCCGGTGGCAAGAGCCGAAAGATCGTCAATCAGCACTCACCTTACTCCTTTTGTCCTGTGCGTGAACAACAGCTTCCAGCTTTGAAGCCAGGATTGACATGTTCTTCCGCCCATCGGCACGTTCCATTACCAATTGCCGGTTGATCTTTGCAGCATGTTCACGTAAATCCCTATCTATAATGGCTCTCTCCAGTGCAACTGCCAGTGCTTCCGGTTGATCCAACGGGACTAATATCCCGTTATCAATACCGGGATTTATCCATTCTCTATTCTGTGGAATGTCAGATATAACAGGAAACAACCCACAGGACAACGCCTCTAACAGGGATATGGATGTGCCATCAGATCCTGAAAGCGAAACATATATTTGCGATTTTTTCAGATTAGCTAACAGATCATCGTCTGAAACCCATCCACAGAATTTAACATTCCTGCGCATCTTTTCGGAAAGCTCGGTATCCGCCAGAGAACACACATCGCCCAATTGTGGACCGGTAGAAGTAAAAACCACTTGAACATCAGTATTATGACCAGATAGCAATACAAGCGCTCTGATTAAGACCTCATTATTGTAGACAGGTATGAAACCGCGTGTGCATACTATTCCAACAGAAGACTCAGGAATGGGTTCGCTGACTGAAAATCGCTTCGTATCCACACCCATATAAAGTTGCTCCACTGTAGCTTTGGGCGCAAGTTGCTGAGTCCTTTCCTTCAGATAAGCTCCATTAGAAAAAACTATGTTTGCTGAAGTGAAATTCCTTCTGGCAATCCAACGCTTGATACCTCTGGCTAATAGGACATCGCTTCCAACCGCATAAATTATAAAAGGACGAATTCCGCTGTAATATGCCAATGTTGCAAATCCACCGCCGTATAAAACCAATAATACTTCAGCGCCACATTCGCGATAAATGTCACGAACTTGCGATCCGTATAGGAAATACCGGATGTCGGAATTCAATCGAGATTCAATGAAATGCAGCCCTTCCACACATTCCTTCAATGCATCAATGCTTTCAGATTGTATGTCACCCGGCAAACTGAGGTAAGACTTCCTGGGGTTGGAAGTGGAAAAACCAATGACTTGAACTCTATGCCCCAATTCTGTCAACCTGAATGCCACCTGCCTGGACCAGGGAGAATTTACATCCATAATGATGGCAATTCGCATCAGTTCATTCTTCCAATCGTGTGGTTCCAGGCATCCTTCAAAGAATCCTCCAGACTTGTTTTCGGTATAAAACCAAATGCCCTGTTAGCTTTTTCCCAGCTCCCATATATTGTCTGTATATCCGAAGTGCGAATCAGCGCCGGGTCGACCTCCAGTCTTACAGGTCGCTTCGAATGTGACAGCAGTTGTTCGATAACTGATCTAATTGTGCGAGGTTTACCGGAACAGATATTGAAAACCTCTCCCCAGTGTTCGCCCTGCATCAGCTTCAAATATCCTTCTACGGCATCCTCCACTGAGATAAAATCTCGCTCGGTATCCAGGTTTCCAACAGTAACTACAGGGTCAGAATTGTCAGCCAAAGCCATTTTAGCCCTTTTAAGAACAGCACCAACCACCAGTGATGACGAGACTCCTTCACCGATTATGTTGAATGGTCTCGCCACCGCAACCTTCAGATTAAGGTTTCGATAATAATCCATAGCGACCATTGTCAGAGCATATTTGCTCAGCCCGTATGCACCGCTCGGATTGCAGGGATGCTCTTCCGTAACCGGCATTTCTGCCTCTGTCACATAGCCATATTCCGAAGCAGAGCCAACCAACAAAACCCGCACATCTGGACTAAACTCAACAATTGATTCCAGCAGGCACACCCCCCCCATGAAATTGACACGATAAATATCAGCCGCTGAACCGCCTGCAAGCCCGGCTAAGTGATAAATAATATCGGGCCGTATCTTGTGAATTGCGTTTTCCACCTGCACCTGATTACTAACATCCGCTGAAATGTAATCATCAAGAGGAATGTCAGTCGGGGGAGACTTCGTAAGATCGAGACCTATAATCTGAATGTTGTCTTCCTTGGCCAAACGCCGTGTCAAATGTCTTGCACAAAAACCACTCCCACCCGTTATCAAAACCTTCTGCACTACCTTCTTCCCACGTTCGGAATGAAACGAGAGGAATCTGACAAAAAGTCTTCGCTGGCTTTCTGGTAATCATCAAATCGCCCTATATCCTGCCAGTAACAATTGGTCTTATAGCATACTATTGTCTTGCCTGCGCGTTGCATCGTCATCATAAGCTGTGGCATATCAAACTTGCCCGATTCAGGTATGAACTCCAGACAGTTGCGCGAAAGAACATATATACCCATGCTGACGTAATCATAATGTGTGGGTTTCTCTATATATTCACTCAACAGTCCATCTTCGGTTGTCTTAACAATGCCATAATCTATTTTTACCTCCCGTTTGTGAAGTGCTATTGTTCCCCATGCCTTTCCTGACAAATGTGTCTGGAATAATTCACTATAATCCAGCGTAGTCAGCAGATCACCATTCATCACCAGGAAATCTTCATCCAGATCCTTTACCATCCTTATGGATCCGGCTGTTCCCAACGGTTCGTCTTCGAAGCAATACTCAACCTGTAAACCCCAGCGCGAACCGTCACCGATGATTGGTGCAAATAGATGCATCATATGTCTGAGCGTGATTACTACCCTTGAAACTCCAGCATCTGCCAACTGTTGCAGAATTACCTCAAGAATAGGCATATCCCCAATGGGCAGCAGTGGTTTCGGAATTATCATCGTATATGGCTTCAGTCTGGTGCCCTCCCCGCCTGCTAAAATAATTGCCATCATAGCAGCAATTCACAGCTCTTTAATAACGAATAAGTTGGAACTCTGTCCATATATCAATTCGACCGGTCTGCGCTGTTGGCATCCTTAGAATCAAACCCTAAAACAGTTTCATAGATATTTTCTATCTTCTCCATCGCAATATGATGAGAGAAGTTCTGGTTTACCCATCTGTTCAATTCACCACCCAATTTTTTTCTTAATTCCGGTGACCGAAGCAATTTTATAATACCCTTTGCCAGCATCTCCGGTGAAGATGGAGGGACAAGAATCCCCGCCTCTCCTTCATTCAGAACCTCGCCGCATCCTCCAACGCGGGTGGAAATAGCAGCCAGCCCGGCTATCCCATATTCGATCAGCGTGTGCGGTAAACCCTCAGATACTGAACTCAACACACCTATATCGCAGCCCCTTAGGATCTCCATAACGTCATTTCGCGCTCCCAGGACAGATACCTTTTCCTGCAGATCCAGGCGTTCAATCTCGGATTTCAACGCCTGCATATGTGCGCTATCAGTAACCGAACCGACCAACAACAGATGCGCCTGAGGCACCTGCTCGACTACCATTTTCCAGGCATTGACAAGTGTCGGATGATCCTTTATAGGTCTTAGATTTGCGACACATACCACCCGGTAGCTATCACATCCAGGAAGATCAGGAATTGAAAGATTGGCATCTTTCGCGACAACAAAATTTCTTATATAACTTACCCGATGTGAAGGAACTTTCAGCCTGTTTCGCGCCCATTCAACTAACTGTTCATTCACAGCTATTATACTGCTCAATCGACGCGCTGCAACCCAATAGGGCAGAACCGGACGATTGATGACTTTACCGTTTCTGTCGTGCCATATAACCGCAGGATACGGGGGAAGCAGGGAAGCGGCAACAGCTATGAATAGCGCCGGGCCATGCGAATGCAGAATTTGTATCTTATGCCTGCGAATAAATGAACTCAACTTCACTATAGCTATTATATCAAACCTTCCGGCTCTACTTAGTCGCAGATACGTTACATCTTTAGCCACCAAATCCTCAAGCGGACCTCCCCCTCTGGTTGTGCAAAGAAATGGTCTGTAACGGTCTCGCGGTAAAATGTTAACTATATTAACGGCTGCTCTCTCGGCACCTCCAATCTTGAGATTTCCCACTATATGCATAACTCCTAATCGTTCCATTAAGCATAAACTCTAATTTAACAGTCTCCTATTGGAGGCTCTATGTCCAGGGACTCTATACCTCGGAATCAACCTCTTTTTGGCAAATACCCATATATTTGACCCCACCAGAATTCCTATTCCAATTGCAAAGGACTTATCCCTTATTACAGATGCAGTAAACATATATACGAACAGTAGAAACAACATACTCTTAACTCCCAACTTCAATTCATCACTTCCTACATTCCGAGGCAAATATTTTCTTGCCATCCAGCAAATTAACAGCACGCATAGAAAAGCTAAAATACCCCAGTAAACCCACACTTGAATAAAATAGTTGTGCGCACATAAAACTCCATGTGTTCCACCAAATCCGCTCAACCTTCCCCATAAGCCCCAGTAGTTCCCTGAACCAACGCCAGATAGCGCATATTCAGGGAAATGATCAATCGCAGCCCTTAAAAGTTTCATTCTAGCGTCAGGACTTTCAAATAATGACCAATCAGTAAATTCATACCGGGAAACTGCAGTGCTTGGAATTAAATACGCCAAGACAACAACGATTAAGATTAATGAAACAAAATTTTTTAATCTGATCCTTCCAATCAAAAACGTCACATACAACGCGGTTATAATAAGAATCGCGGCTCCACTTCTTGACATAGTTAGAAATACACCAATCGCTGATAAAAATGCCAATGCATAGAAAACCCATGTATATATCATACTTCTCTTCGAATTTGCAACGATTAAGGCAATTATTGCACCCTGAGATATAACCACAGCCATCTTGTTCCAGTTCATGCCAAGCGGTCTTTCTACGTAAATTTCTTGACGGACAGCACCAGCTTCCTGTATATTACCAACTTCAATAATTCTCATTAAACCAAAGGATGTTACAATAAGACCAATAGACAATAAAAGACTTGTTAATATGTAAGAATAGATAATTAATCTTAAGGCAGTTCTATCTCGACAAAGTGAAGCGTAAACCACTGAACCTAATACAGTAATAGTTAGTCTATTAATTTGATAATAATCTGCATTATCGTGAATAAATTCTATAAGTAATGCTACAATTAATAATATATATATTGTCAAGAATATTGGATGTTTTGCTGCCTTAATTAAATCACTAGTTCTGAAAACTACTGCATACAAACCCATAAATACAAAAATTTGAAACACAACGCTAGATCCACCTATTGTAGGAATGAAATTTTGAAGAGGTATAAAAACACTTCCTAAAACGAGAATAATTCTTTCAAATGTATTAGTACTATATTGAACTCTTGATTTGCCAATCGCATTGTAATTGGTGTATTTATATGTAGTTATACTACGCATCTTTTTTAATATCTCCCATCTTCTATAATTAACAATACTCTTTTATGAAATAATGACTATAATATATCTTTTATTAATAATTCAACAGAAAGGACCCTAGATAATACATACTTATTTTTCACTTTGTTAATATTAATATATCTTAACATAGTTAATTCATTCGTGTTAAATATTTTATTCAAGTAACTGCCATCGAAATAATATTGCAGAGCAACGTTTCTTCTCTGTTGAATTATTGATCTTATTCTTCTTATATATGGTCTTAAAATAATTGGAGTATGTATCATTAAAAAGCGCTTTGATTTCTTCAACAAGTTCATTTTATCATAGAAGTTGAATCCGTACTGCGAAGTATATTTAGCAAGATCAGGATCTATTAGCTTTATCAGCTCAGCATTGAAAACCCCATAGTTCTTATATTTAAACGGAATATCAAAACTTTGCATAGTGAATCTTGGCTCAAAATAAGGCAATAAAGCATATGATAATTGATTACTAATCGTACAATTTTGCCCTTGAGAATATTTTGAGTGAAAATATGGAAGCAATATCTCTACTTGTTGTCTGTTAATTTTATCTTTATTTATATCTAGTATGAACTTAACTTTTTTTTCTAACTGATTGAAGTAAATTTCTTTTTCAAAATAGTTAGTACATATTGTATAATTATTAAGGTCATATTTTGCTTTTAAAAATTCTCTTACCTTAATACTCTTATCAGGCAAAGTCCAATAATTTCGATATATCTCGCCAGAGCCAGCATTTAATTGTAATTGACCTCGCTTAACCCGATCTATTCTTGTATGTAGATCGGCACCATTATCAAAGCTTCCCAAGTATCCAATACCATCATCAAAATAAAATTCTTTCTTTAGAATCTCTCTATATTCTATTGGTTCATACTTTTGAAATAAGTCTTTATTCGTAACATCTATGTTTATTCCCTCCCCTTTTGCTATTAACCTTGCAATTTTAACATCCATAGAACTTTCATCACCGTAAACATATAAATAAGGCTTAATTCCTACCTTCCTCATCAGTGCAAACATCAACCTGGAGTCTCTTCCACCAGACAATGCAGAACATATATTATTATTAAAACATCCTTTAAGAATTTTAAAATATTTCATTAAATCCTCTGATACCATATAGAGATATTCTTGAATAGAGTAGTTATTAGTAAAAGATTCGAATTTTGCAGTTTTCGGAATAGTTTCTAATTTAGGAGTAAGTTGCAACATGTTTTTACTATCTAGTAATTCAATTTCTTTTATATAAGTATTATTTGCAAAAAATGCTCCATTTAATATATATTCATATAATTCCTGAACTGATATGGTTTTTTCACTTAATGATTTAAACACCGCTAAAAAAGAATTTGAAATAACACTCTTTGATTGATTGCAATAAATATGATAAACTCCAGCAAAATCGCTTGAAATAAACAATTTACCATTTCTATATATTATTATACAATAATTTCCTATAACTTCATATATTAATTCCCCATCCGCAGAAAAATCCCTATATAACTTACTTAGTGCATCATACCCTACTTTATCATCATAAATTAATGTTCCGGTTGAAATAATAAATTCATCAACGCTTAATTCAACAATATTATCTGTATCAAGTAAATATTTGTTAAAAACGTATATTACAAAATCATCTCGGACTAATCGCTTTTTAAGAGATAAACCTTTTTTGTAAAAAACACTGATTGATTCACTAAATAATCTTTCAATGCTTTCAACATTTTGATTTTTATCCTTCTTAATCAGTAAAAATGCACCCATTATACACCCAAGAATATGATTATCCAATTATCTTTTTTAAATAAAATTAGGCAATCTTAATTTGAATTTCAGTTGTCGATCCTCACGGGCTTCCACGGAAGTACAGCCACCGCAATTTGCAAACGTTTACGCAACTCACTCAACGAATTCTTCCTAATCGTATATTTTACCACTGCTATAACAATAGATACCGGCACCTCAATTAATGACACTATAAGCCTGAAACATACGGCATATACCTTTCCATAATTCATCCTGAAATACTCTTGCTGACTTAACACATTATTTACATATACACGCAATGAAGCCTGTCGCCCGCTTTGCCATCTTTTATGTATAACCTGCGCTTTAGGGTTATAATATACCCTTTTACCAAATTCCCATACTCGTCTGCAGAGATCATAATCCTCGCCGCCGTGGAGATAAGATTCTCCGAAACCAGCTAATTCATCTATAACTTCTTCCCGCACGAGCATCGCCGCACCTGATATCGCTTCTACTGCCTGTTCCTTATCATAATCGTATGGATACCTGACTTTCTGCTCGATTAGGCATTTTGTCAGTGGGATTCGATGTAATTTCAGCGCATTACAGAGAAAAGCTGAAGTAAGAGTCGGAAATCTCCTCGCACATGTATTTTGAACCATCAAATCAGGATAGAATATCTTTGGACCAACCACTCCAATGTCATCAAACTTAACCAGAGTATCGTAAAGAATTCGCAGTGCTTCGGGTAATAACACTGCATCCGGATTCAGGATGAATATAAATCTTCCTCTTGCAATCTTGAAACCTTGATTGTTCGCCTTTGCAAAACCATGGTTTTTGGAATTATCGACTAATTCAATCGAAGGAAACAGACTTCTAATCTTGCTGACAGTTTTATCGGTTGATGCATTATCCACAACTATAATCTGAGTAGATAAACCATCCCTATTGGTAATTATCGACTCAATACATTTGGTCAGCATATCTACAACATTCCAACTCACAATCACGAAAGTTATTTCGTAATCGTACTCCCTTACCACCGAAGAATTGGCTTTGTTGTTTATACGTTGTATGTTAATTGCTGATTCACTCATATTAGATCAGTGATATATTCCTATGTCAATGATAACATATTCGATAGCGTTGTTCCTATCCTTTCAGCCGATTTCCCGTCAACCTTGTAAACCTGGGTTCTTAACAATTCTTTTCTTCCCTCCAGATCCAGTTCCGGATAGGTCAAATAATCATTTATGGCCTTATACAGCTCATCGTAATTGTTCACTACTCTTACCCCCTTGCTCGACAACAGTCCCTTTATGTGGATGTAATCCAGGTATCTTCTCATTGATGATTTTGGGTCCAGGGAATTGTCACCATCAAATGCAACACATATGGTTGGAACTCCCGAAGCCACTGCATCTAATGCAAATGTGGAGAAGCCGTTAATTACCACGCTGGCATGGGACAATAACATGGGCAGTCTTAAGTAATCAGATTCATCTATTTGCAGAGCAAGTTCACCGTTGATCATCTTCGGTATATCGACCTTAACATGTTCATCCTCAAGTTCATAGTATTTATTTAAATCTTCAGAATAGTATCCGATAATCTGTTGAGGATGTAAACGCACCAAAAGTTGCAACGGCATATCGAATAATCCACCATCTTTAGAATTCCTCACCCACTCTGATACCCTTTTCACCACATCAAATTCATTCTCACCATGGACTTTTGGCGATGTTCCATAAACAATAAGAGGTCGATTGGGATCAAGGCCGAGCTTTTTAAAAACTTCATTCCTTGTTCCATATTTTCCAAGATCGTGGTAAACATCAAAATGCGGCGCGCCGCAAATTGTAACTTTTTCAGGCTTAAAATCTTGAAGAATAATGGCCTCATCACGCATTTTTTCACCCCAACAAATCATCAGGTCTGGTTTTGGTGTCACATATCCTTTAGTTGAAAAGTTATCCCAGCTCTGACCTACAACTGCAACCTTGATCCCCTTCCGCACAGATTCATTCAACAGAACAGCCTCTATGAAGTGCAGTCCGGGCGATGCCATTACAACTAAGTCAGGCTTAACCATATCCAAAAGATCTCTTGTTTTCTTGCTTCTCGTGACATAACCATCTATAATCAGCCTGATTTTCCATGGCAATTTGCGTAAGGCTACTGCAAATGTATACAACTTCGGTCTTTTATTACTCAAATTACTCTTTATATTTAAAATCGCACCTTCCATGTTATGCTTCCATAAAACCAATCTCCTGATATTGGCATACAGATTGACAATCCTGGTTAGTTGAAGCGAAAAATGCATATTATCTATGTTTCTACCACTATAAGCCTTATATCTTCCATCCTCGTTAGGCGATGCAATAATCACCCTTGCACCTGATCCAGTCAAGAAATCAACAATTCCTGTCCGTAAAAACAGACGTTCCTGAAAACCCTGAGATATTGCCAGAAGGACCTTTGGGGCTTTTTGTAATTCCGGCACCATTAGATAAATTTCCTTCTATAAATGAATTATACTTTATTTGAATTTAACTCAGTCAGTTATTCGATAGAAACGAAAGGAGTTTCTCAGCCATAAACAGCTCCGTCTTACCCATAGATTCAAACGTGCACCCCCCTACATGAGGTGTAATAAGCAGATTGTGTCGCTGCCTTGCATAATTAATGAGAATATTACTTGAGCTGTTCAAATCACCTTCACCATACAGAACATCCAATGCCGCACCGGCCAAGTGTTCTGACTTAAGTGCATCCAAGAGCGCAACCTCATCGACAAGCTCACCGCGGGAGGTATTGATGAACCACGAACCCACCTTCATAGCTGTAAACTGTTCACGGCCGAAAAAGCGGTGATTTTGAGTGTTATAATTCACATGAAGTATCACCAGATCAGAACTCTGTAAAAGATCGTTCAAAGGAACCAGTTTAACTCCTTCATCAACCTCACCAAGGGTCACATTCGGATCGGTGGACAGAACATTCATACCAAAGGCATTCAGGTATCTGGCGACAATCCTCCCTAAACGACCGTATCCAACAACCCCGGCTGTCCTGCCAAACAGCTCACGACCTCTAAACCGGTCTCTGTCCCAATCCCCTCTTTTAACATGGTCAATAGCCCCGGGAATGTTTCTCAAAAGAGACAGAATCAACGCTATGGTATGTTCGGCGGTGGCTCTAATATCCTTGAGGAACTCTGTCTCACCCAGCAGGGAAAGTATCTCTATGTCACGCTTTTCCGCCTCTTCCAAATCGATATGGTTGAGACCGGTCGTAGGACTGACAATAACCTTCAAGTTTGGTGCTGCGTCCAAGACCTCCTTATCTAATCGATGACGCAGACGAACCCAGAGCACATCAGAGATACCAACCGCGCACAGTAAGTCGTCCCGATCAGCTATATCGGATAGAATCACATCGCCCAGTTTACCCAGCAAATCCACCGCACGACTGGAAAAGTCGGTCGATTCTGTCACCAAAATCTGTAAGGAAGACATATCCTGCACAAATTTACCGACCTTTATCAATCCCCAGTCGCTTCATCATCTGCTCCACGATGAAAAGATCAAAAGGGGTATCTATGTTCCAGGCTCGCTCCTCGGGCATTATCCAGGCTCGGCAATCACGACCCTTAAGGGAATCTTCTCTCATAAGAACATCAACACGGGTCAGATATACCGACCCTTCCCGCAGATACAACCTGGACAGTTGCTGTCTTGGCTGACCTTCAAACTGTTCTGCAAACGGCGGATCGATAACCCTTCCATCCTCGGTAACAATCTTCATACGAGCCGGGTGTCGCTCACCTACATCTACAAGTGCTATTACCGAGTCTGCGCCTGTTCTTTCGAGCAGTTCTATAGCACCATCAATATCCGATGTCAGCCTGAGCGGATTGGTGGGCTGCAGGGTAAACACAGCATCGAACTCTTCTCCTCTCTTCTCAAGCCACCGCACCACATCCTGCAGAACCGGTATCATCGGGGTGTCGTCCTGAGCAAGCTCCGCCGGGCGCATAAAAGGCACATCCAGGCCGCATTCACGACCCACCCGCGCAATCTCCTCATCATCGGTAGATAAAATCACTCTCGTCAGTCGCTTGGCAGGCAACGCCGCTCTGGCGGTATAAGCCAGAAGCGGTCTGCCGAGAAGCGGCACAATGTTCTTTCGCAGAATGCCCTTGGAACCACCACGTGCAGGCACAATGCCAAGAACTCTGAGCGAGCTGTTCACCCTTTATTCATGTTAAAAAAACCGAGAAATTCGCGCTTTGAGTTGTTGCAATCTTCTGATAACATTTCGGAGGTGTAGTCTATTTCTGCATACTTCAATGAACTCAATAACTCCAGAATGGATGTTTTCATTTAGTAATTAAGTTTCTTCTCAAAGACTAATGGTTCCGTAGCCAACCTGTCGGCTATCTTTTCACCAGCATGCCCATTCCCGTATAGCCGGTTCATGGGATACCTGCCGTTTCTGATATGGTGATGGATAGTCTCCGCAATCTCCCGCCTGTCATAACCGACTTCAATCAAATTACGCCCTCTTTCACGTCCAGTCTGTCGCGAACCGATATCAACCGCTGGAACGCCCATGAATGAACACTCACGGACTCCGAGACTCGAGTTGCCGACCACACATTTACAGTTATAGACCAACCGGAGAAAATCAACAGGTGTCATGTTCTTAAAGAAATGGATATTTGCCGGACTGTGTAACTCTCGAAAGGCGCGAATCCCCTTGGAGGTTCCATCAGAACCCGCATCGACGTTAGGCCAGAACCACAGAGTCGCCATCCCGGTCTCTTGAACTGCATACAGTGTCTCAGTTACATGCCTGCGAGCCTCTTCATATTCCGTAGTGACGGGATGCTGCAACACCACCAGGTAGCCACCTGAAATGTCCACCTCAACCCCCACACCGCCATACTTCTCGAACGGATCAAAGTCCAGTTCAGGGTTCTCAATTACCTCAGCCGCAATATCGATTGATGGACATCCGGTGACAAATACCGTATCCGGTCTCTCCCCCATTCCGATCACGCGCTCTGCCGCCTTCTTCGTCGCAACGAAATGCAGGTTGGAGAGCTTTGTCACAGCGTGTCGCACCTTCTCATCAATGGAACCGGTCACCTCACCGCCCTGGATGTGAGCTACCGGAATATTCATATAAGATGCAGCAATAGCCGTGGACATGGTTTCATAACGATCGGCAACCGTCACCACCACATCGGGTTTCAGGTTGTCAAATACAGTTGCCAGCTCCATCAACCCCAGTCCGGTTGTCTTCGCAGAGGTAACCAGGTTTTCACCCTCCAATACCATATAGACCCTGGCCAATATGTCAAAGCCATCACTCTCGATATTTTGAATGGTCATACCATACCGATCCAACAGAGCTGAGGCCGCCACCACCAACTGAAGCTCCAGATCCGGGTGATCTCTGACAGCACTCAACGCCGATTTAACCCGGGAGTAGCTGGGACGTGCAGTTACCACCACACACACTTTACGGGATATCAACCTGTTACCTCCTCCAGGTCTTCCTGTTGCAATCGTTCATCTGCCTTTACGCTCCGTCGCAGGCGTAATCCCACTACCTGGTAAAACCGGCTGGCGGGAATCCCGGTCCCTGGTTTCCTGACGGTCAAATGCTCCTCTTTTAACACAGTTCCGGCCGGCAAATCCTCCCGGACCACCACCCCTTTACCGAACAGTTCCCGGGTGGTTGAGAGTTCCTGTGCGATGCAATCCTTATCCACAGGATTGGCTTTCGCCTTCTCAATAAAGCGGATTCCCTCGACGAGCTGGCACAGCTCTTCGGTTGTCACCGAAGATGTAACATCCGGTCCGAACATCTCCCGGCTAAGGGTAACGTGAACCTCCAGAACCTCAATGCCCAGGGTGGCTGCTGCCAGCCCGGGATAGATCTTCCCCGAATGGTCTGAAAGCCCGACAGCGCATCCATAACGTTCACGAAAGAACGGGACCATATTGAGCCCCACCATCTCAGGTGGACAGGGGTAAGTGGATGTGCACTGCAACACACACAACGGCAGCCCATACCCATTCACCCGCTCTACAGCAGCGTCAATTTCACCGAGCGAACTCACCCCGGTCGACATCAGTATGGGAAGACCGGTGGCTGCCATACGCTCGAACAGGGGCGGATTGCTCACCTCACCTGAAGCAACCTTCCAGGCGTCCATACCCACTTGTATCAACAGCTCAACGGCTTCAATCGAGAAAGGTGAACTTATAAACTTCAAACCCCTCTCGCCAGCATGCCTTTTGAGGCCGTGCCATTGCTCCTCAGTGAACTCCATACGCTTCCAGTAATCATAGCGTGAAGCATCCTGATAGCTGAACTTGACACGCCAGGATTCATCCGGTGAGCTCTCGGCCTGTGCGATGTGTGTCTGGAACTTGACCGCATCAGCGCCGGTTCGGGCGATAGCTTCAATGAAAGCATGGGCTGTGCCCAAACTCCCGTCATGCGCCTGAGCGACTTCAGCAATGACCAGACATCTACCCTTTTCGAATATCTTAATGTCAGAGGCGTTCATGGACTGGAAATCTCTCTAATCAAGTCATTATTCAAATATCTCCCACGACTGCGCGGTGCAGGGCCATCATACCGCTTAAAACCGCTGAATTGTCACGATATATAGCCCTCAGATCCTTGAAATAAAATGATTCCACGAGCCGCAGATGCTCTTTCACAGGTAACGCAAAAAAAACTTCAACGTAGCGGGCATCACTCTGCATGGAACCGGGAAGAAAACGAAGATTCCACGCCGACATACCCATAGCAAGATGATCATAGCGTATAAACATGTTCTGCGACTTATAACATTCTAACATCTCACGTTTTTCGTCAGCCACTTCGGTTATGTCTATATAGCCGTTTGGATAAAGGGTATTGTGAACCTGGTAACCCCATACTTCAAAATCAGGTAAACCATTGCAGTGATTTGCCAACCAGAGCAGATGATTGGCAATCCGATGTCTTGTCGGTCTATCTAATATCCACGGTATCATCACAACTTGAGGTCTGATCTGATTTGCGATGCTGGAGAGATTTTTCAGATCCCTTTCATCAGGTTCTGGTCTATAGTTCGAAATTCCCAACCGATGGATTGTAGCACCCAATCTTGCACAAACCTCCTGTGCCTCCTGATCACGAACTCTCGCCGATTCTTCAGGATTATATCGCCCCATCTGGACCCCATCTGTAACATAAAGTATATCTATCTTGACTCCCGCCTCTTTTGCCAGTAGCAGAGTTCCTCCAGCCCCAATTGTTTCATCATCCTGATGCGGTGAAATGACGAGTATGGATTTGAGTCGTTTAATAGGCAGAGGAACCGGTTGCATCTCATTCCTAAAAAACTCTGTCCCCAGCGTCTTAATCGCTACATTGATGTCTGAGATGCCTCCCCAATCCCTTACCAGAAAGCGATATGGACCTCGTTTCGAACAGGAAGTTCGCAAATGCTGCAAAGCTGAATTAATTCTTCGTAGTAAAAGCAACTGTCCTCACCTCCACTCGGGAAATCTACAATTCAAAAGGGTTTCCAACGCCTCTATATGCCTCTCATAAAGCTTTTCCAGATATCTACGTGATTTCTCACACATAGCGATTTTGGCAGCCGGTTTCCTGAAAATTGACCCTAAATCCTTACTTAAAGCCCTCTTTTTATCTATATCTCTTGATACAATATCCGCAACTTTCGTGACTATACGGGTATATATCCTTTCTATCGCCCTGATACCTGGCGAGCCGACTGCGGACCTTGGCACTGTAGTCCAATTTACATTGTGTCTCGTTCCCTCAAGATCATATCCAACAGTAGTATCAACGCCTATGAAGTTATATATCTCATTCAGCTTCTCTGCGGGATTAGCACGGCACTGTTCTATCGTCAGGACCAGAACACGGGAAGCGGGAATATGCCTATAGAACGCTTCCAGGCTCTGGTCATAATACCCACGCGCCACGTATGAAAGATGGTCTCTTGCCCAGGCACTTCTCAGGCAACGCTCCTCTTCGGCCTCAAGAGCCTCCTCAAACGACAACGTCTCCCTCCCCTTTCCAACCTCGTTCCAGTAATGGGACCAAGCCCGATCGATCGGGTTTCTCAATGTAATAATGAACCTGGTTTCCGGAAGGTATCGTGCTATACGCCTATGAGCCGATCTCCAGAACAGGTAATCGGCGCTTTTTTCCCCAATCGCTCGAAAGCCGTTCCCGGCCTGAAACAGGGATGAATATGCCGTTGGACTGTGAGTTTGATCCCATCGCTCGGCATCAACTTCTCCCTCGCGCCAGGTTGATCTGCCAACAATCTCATCTTCTAAAAAATAGGCCATATCCAAATCGGGATGCATAAAAACATTGGGATGGCACTCAATCCAGCGAGACAGCGAAGTTGTTCCACACCTCCTCTCGCCAGCTATAATAAAAGTCGGTAAAGGCACGAATTAGTCCGTTAAAATGCCGTTATAGATATATGAATCTTCGACATTATGAATTTGTGGTTTTAACGATCCTTCCTCTATTGGTAATTACTGCATCCTCCGTGCGTAATTCCCCGTCTGGAAGCAGAGGCTGCAGAAGAACGACTCGATCTAAGAACCCTGTTCTGACTCCAGCACGACCCATACGTTGCCAGGTCAGATTATCAGTCGGCAGATCGTATCGCCATGCATCCACAAAAACCCTAAATAAATGAAGATATGATCTATATAATACAGAGCTGTGCGGAACATGTGCACCACCGAAGGGTCTTTTACCGTCAGGAAAATTTGGCCCGCCACCCTCTTTCCAAACACCCGGTTCAATCTCCTTCTTCTTCCGGGCGAAAACCAACTCGTAATTACCCCTTATTGCATACTCAAGTAAAACCTCTATATGATCAGGAGTAAACACGTCATCATCATCCAAATAGGCTATCCACTTACCATTAGCAAGTTCCCGAGCACGATTGCCGGGCACAGAACCTGCCACCATCCATCTATGGCGGAGATTCTTAGGATATCTACCACGCTCATTCAGATTGTAAAATCTCAGGCGAGGATCTCCAACCTCGCTAACAAGTTCCTCTGTTTCGTCGGCACATCCATCACCCACTATTACTATTTCAAAATTCTGATAGGTCTGATTAAAGATTGATGGTAAAGTTCTCTCAACCAGCAGTTTTCCTTTATTGTATGTTGGTATAGTAACGCTAACCAGAGGTTCAGAAAGGTTTACATATGAATCTTCATAACACCTTCTTGCCTGGTTAAGCAGTTGACTTTCCTGCCTTTCAATCTGTCCTATCTTCCAGTCAAGCCAGAAATCACGACCGAATTTCCAGAACGAATTCACACGAGAAGCACCGGCCCCGATTACCTTATTGATAAAGTATAAGCTCTTATTTTTCATAACCATACGTGTTCAGGTAATCTCTGTATGTTCGACATGTTATTTAATCTCTCGCTTATCTCATCGCCTTTTTCGATAGTGTTCCTTAACAAATCGCAGAGCTTGCTTATATCCTCAATCTGAATCGATGTTCCTGTTGGAAAACTAATAACTCTTGCAAGAAGCATATCAGTATTTGGCAGCAACATACCTGCATGTGGGAACATGGAACGATAAGGCTCCATCCTGTGACATCCCGGGTAAAAATACCTTCTTGCCAATATATTCTCAGCATGCAGTACCTGTATTATTTGATCGCGTGTTAATCGTGTAACTTCCTCATCAACCTCTACTACGATATATTGATAATTACGTTTTTCTTTCTCATCATATCTGATAATTGATAAACCGGGAACCTCTTCAAGATCGCTCTGATAATGTTTGTAATTGCGGTAATTCACATCGATGAATTCATCCAGACTTTCGAGAGATGTCAATCCCATAGCTGCAGAAATTTCGCTCATCTTTCCATTTGTGCCTACATAAATTACATTATCGTAACCGCTGAACCCGAAGTTCTTCATCAGTCGGATTCTCTTTGCCAGGTCGTCATCATTTGTGACAACTGCACCCCCTTCAAATGTGTTAATAAACTTCGTGGCATGAAAGCTAAATATCTCTGCATTACCAAAATTGCCTATCATCTTCCCATTATGCGTGCAAGCGAAGGCATGTGCTGCGTCAAACAATAACTTCAGGTTATTCTTACAGGCAATCTCCGTAATCTCTTCAACGGCGCATGGATGACCCCATAGATGAACGCCCATAATCCCGGAAGTTCGTGGTGTTATCAGCTCCTCAATCTTAACCTGGTCTATGTTGTTGGTTGACGGATTAATATCACAGAACACCGGTGTAATCTCTTGCCATTGCAAAGCGTGAGCAGTGGCAATAAAAGTATTTGCAGGAATAATCACTTCACCGGTCATTCCAAGAGCACGTATTGCAATCTCAAGGGAAATCGTGCCGTTACACATAGCGATGCAGTGTTTCACCCCGAGATATTCGGTCAATTGACGTTCAAACTCCTGCACAAGTGGTCCTCTGTTTGTAAACCACTTACGGTCGAGGACGTCATTAATCCGCTTCAATAGTCGCTCGCGGTCACCGATATTTGGCCGACCCACGTGCATTATCTCATCAAATAGTTGAGGGCCGCCTAAAATCGCCAGATCCTCAGGGTATCTCTTATGAATCATTCTTTCGGATGATTTTAGCGGGAGTCCCATACGCAATTACATTATCCGGAAGATCCTTCAGGACAAGCGAACCGGCACCGATCATGGTGTTGCTTCCTATTCGAATCTTGTCGCGGACAACGGATCCGACCCCAATCCAAGATATCTTGCCTATCCGAACGTCTCCGGCCAACGTAACTCCTGGGCCAATGTGTGCACTATCGCCGATTTCGCAATCGTGACCAACATTAGCTCCCGTGTTAATTATAACACTGCGACCAATGGTGCTCCACGGACTGATCACAGCTCCCGCAGCAACGACAGTTCCTTCACCGATCACAACGTCTTCCGCGATGCAAGCTGTTGGATGAACCGCTTTGGCCAACTTAAAGCCAAGCTTTAACACCTCTTCTGAAAGCTTAAGCCTGGATACACAATCCCCGAATCCTATGATAATATGTCGAACCTTCCGTTTAATTAGATTATTTAATACCTCACGTCCACCAAGTATTTTTGAATTACAAAATTCGCTGTCTTTCCTCTCCAGATTTATATCATCTATAAATCCAGCAATCTCATACTCGCCAACTCGCCTTATAATGTCCGCAACTACCTTCGCTTGGCCTGAGGCTCCCCAGATTACAATTGTCTTCCGTTTTATAATTTTCAATCCTGTTATTAATCAGGGCAACTAATAGTTGACAGTGCAAACTCATTAAGTTCCCCCACTGCTATTGCAGGGGGGGAGTAAGGGGGGATCTGAAAGTGTCCGCTATTACCTGCACCCCTTAATAAGTCGGGCCCCAAAATGCCCTAAAAAGAATTAATGCTGAACTTGGGCTTTCACTTCCAGGTCGGCAACTGCCTCATCTAAAACCGGTTTAAGACGTTCAGTATCGATTCTAAAATCCACATTTATACCTTCATTTCGGTGGAATAGACAGCGATAGTGATGTCCGCAACTCATCGCCAGCCCCCAGTAATGAACGGGCAAGTTCCACGGTGGTCGTTCTCCATTGGGGAATATCTCGACCACGACACAGTCGTCAGCGAAAATCATATTGGTGAGGCCGCCACCATGAGGGGATACTATCAGTTCAACGTCACGGAAGAGGCGGATCTGTTCCTCAATGGTCAGATCCTCAACGTATATCTTCTGGATCTTATACATATTGAGGATTGGGGTTAGTTCATCCTCATTAATAATTCGACGTCTGTCCGTCTTCTCTCGTGATATATACACACGACGTGGATTTCGCTTGCTGTCAATCTTTAGTTCACACTTCGGCAAGATTGACCTGCGGAGGAAACTGAGCAGTTCCGGCCTGATTATCCCTACACCCTGAATACTGGTGACGGGAGAAAGGAGCACCTGCTTGGCTTGCACAGGACCCAAATCCTCCATCTGTCTCAGTTGAACATTATCCGGCAGACAATATTTGAGCAGCTTTAACTGATTCTGGTTTATCGCCGCAGGTAACAGTAGCACAACTCGTTCATTCAGACATCCAAGCGCATAGAGTCGGGGTATAACATCTATCATCCAGTGATAGTAAAACCTATCCGCCTCGACATTTATCACTGTTGTCGGTCCATCCTCATCTAACATATCCACCATACGTCTTAACAGATGTCCACCGTTCCGCCTCTGGATCGCTTTGTAACTCCTCGATGACTCAATTAGTAATCTTCCTGAGGCATCGGCAATCAGTCCGGTTTTAGGGAATATATATCCGTTGGGAATTGAATACACTGAAATCGGAGGCAACACGATATTACGGCCTGCGAATTTTATATTCCTGCCGGTGATATTTTTATCCTGTTCGCCTGGACGGTAGATAAATGGCTCCGGGAATATATCGGCATATGCAGGCCATGCTTCGTTGCACCAGAACACCGGTATTACCTCCATATGCCGTGGCAGGTGATTATTTAGTTTTTTTAACAACTTACGTAAAAGTCCAGAATGGCTGTTAGTGACGGATGATAAAAAACTAAAGATGATGTTTGATCTGCACACTTAATTCCCTTTATAACACTGAGACCACAATTTCAACTCAGCGTTAAATTCCTAATGAAGTAAATGCTCATGCTGTTACTGAGCATCTTAGTCAATACCTTGGGCAATCACTTAACCGCATCCATGTATAATGAATAATTTATTCTAATTGGTTTATCATAATCAATTTCTTCCTTAAATGATGAAATCTGAACATGATTAAATCCAGCCCTTTTTAATAATAGACTTAGTTTTTTCGTATCGTAACAATATTTATGCTGACCATGTTGATATATTCCGAAATTGCAGAAGTCTATCAAAGTCTCAGTTCCAGGCTCAATGTCACGAAGTTTCTTCAATATGTCAATCTCACTAAAATACTCATAATCATCACGCAGATATGCCTCCCACCACCTTGAAATGTCCGGTAAAACTATACGAAGGATGCCTCCTGACCGAAGTGCATTATAACAATCATTCATCAATCTTATTGCATATCTGTATTCGAGATGTTCAAAGAAGTGCGATGCATAGATATATTCACAACTATTTTCTTCAACGGGTAATCCTCTGCGCAAATCGTATTCAATAAGAACCGTATCTTTATCTTCTTTAGGATTAAAATCCGTTGGAGTATTTACAACAAGATCGATATTTACCCATCCAATTATTATGTCCCGCCCGCTTCCCAACTGAACCTTAATACCCTTCCTTCCTCTTAATCTTCTAAAATGCTTCTTAGACCTCAAAACTGACCATTCTACTTTCAGCTCCTTCCATAGATTTTCGATAGCATCTCTGACAGATTCAGGATATAAACTCAGAAATATTCCAGTAAGTATATCGATAAGTTTCCTTGCTGATCTCCTGATTAATTTGTAGAATGTGATTAATTTCCATTCCATAGAAAACTAAAATTTGATATTCGATGCGGTGCCCTCATAGTATTTAGATCTGATATATTTAACTCTCTTAATAATTTCATCCCCTAATAGATTCTTTAAGGCCTTAATAACCCTGTTTTTTGCCTCTCGCAAACTAAAAAGGAAAGGAATTGTAAAATGCTGGCATATATGCTCTACCCACCAACCTTTCCGTGAATACCCGAGTTCACATAACAAATCACCTGCAATCTTATCAAACTGGTATTTTTGGAATGAGCTGAGATCTGTTATCCAATCTCCAGCGATGCCTTTTCGGTAGTGCCCTTCAGATGACTTGACCTTTTCATCAGGCAACTGCTTTCTCGATTTCATCAACTCAAATTGATGGTTATTCACTACCTCAAGTATGAACTCCTCGCTGGCTGTCAATCTACAAAATTCGAATACCGTCCTGAGAGTGTTGGCGCTGTCATTCAGCAGGTCTTCATACCTGACTTCAATATATCTATCGCCAAATTTTCTTGCACTTTGCGCAGCTCTTGCATGCTTGACCCATGATATGCCGGCCTCCTGAATTGTGCCGTATCCGAAACCTACTGTCCGCCTCGCGCTAATCATTGATGCCGCAACATCACGTCCATCCCTTATTATGTGTATAAATAATGCATTGGGGAAGAGACAGTTAATATCATCAACATGCATTGAATAATTCGGCTGCTTATCAAGAATATATCTTGCCTGGGGTTTTTTCTCAACAACCTTTTGGTAAGCCTTATCGAGAAAACCTTCAAGAAATTCATGGAATTCCTCTTCTGTCCATAGAAACGGTAAACCTCGATTCAACCCGCGTTCCACAATATTCGTCGTCTCTCTCTTCCAGGCCTCAATCCAGGGCGCAATATATTTGTTGAAAAGCGTGAGTTCCACTGTAGTGCAGATCAAAGGATGAGCACCCATCATAATCTGAAGCCAGGTAGTCCCGCTTCTCGGTGATCCTATAATGAATAGATGTTGTCTTTCTAAAGACATATAACTCTGCCTACAATTCCAGGAAGATTAAATCCTTAATATTACCATTTATAAATTGTCAAAATACCTCTCTATGAATCTATGTTGACAATCCATAATCCAGATGATGATTACACACAGGAATCACTATCCTCTATCAAGCAATTCTGTCGTCCATTTCAATATCGGACGAACCGCGCCTGCCCGCCCTCCGAAATATGTCACCTGTTCATCAGATGAATCATGAACATCAAAGCTAAGAATATCCTCGCTTCTATATATGATATAGCGATTATTCTTGACAACCCGTATCATAACTCGATGAAGTCCTGCGTTTAACAGATCACCCGGAATATGACAGGCGCTGCGGAAAAGGCCAATCGGTAAAGGATTGCCATTCCATATCATTTCCTGGTAAGGACTACTACTAAAAGCTGTTATTCCATGTTCAGTAATTAACATAATGTTGATACGAATGTTCGAATCAGGAACCAGATTCCAGAACTCAAACTCAATTAAAAACGGCATCCGCACAGTTATCTGGTCATCCGAAGTGCCATCTTCCGGATGCACACACGCTCGTCGCAGTCTAACACTATCATTCCCCGGCGCGGTATTCATATCACTCCACTTCTGCTCCTTTTGGGTCGAGGAATACATCTTCAGATAGTTTGAAACAACCTCACCAGACTGACCATCTTCGACAATCTCCCCCTCATCCAACCAGATTACCCGCGAGCACAGTCTTTGAATCGCCACCAGATTATGACTGACGAAGAGAACTGTCCTGCCTGCCTCCGCTACATCCCCCATCTTCCCCAGGCATTTCCTCTGAAATGAAGCATCTCCAACCGCCAACACCTCATCAACAAGCAGGATCTCCGGCTCCAGGTGTGATGCCACCGAGAACGCCAGGCGAACCTGCATCCCACTTGAATAAAACTTGACCGGTGTGTCTATGAACTTCTCTATCTCGGCAAAGGCCACTATCTCGTCGAATTTGTTGTCGATCTCACCCCGCCTCATCCCAAGAATAGAACCGTTCAGGTATACGTTTTCCCTGCCGGTTAACTCTTGGTGGAACCCGGTTCCCACCTCAAGCAGGGTCCCCATCCTGCCGTGAACTTCAGCATAGCCCTCCGTCGGTTCAGTGATCCGAGAGAGTATCTTGAGAAGCGTAGTCTTGCCTGCACCATTGCGTCCGATGATCCCCACCACTTCGCCCGTATTGATCTGGAGCGAAATATCCTTTAACGCCCATATTATCTCATGCATCCCGGCAGCTGCAGTGGCCTGACCCCGCAGAAGACCGGCCACCTTGCGAAATGGCGCCGTTACCGCATCGGACAGCGCTTCCCGGAACGTCTGATAGGCCTTGTGCTTAGCTCCGATGTGGTATCGCTTGCTCAGCCCCTCGACCTTGATGACTATATTATTCATAGTGAAGCTACACTACGTCTGCAAAGGTTTTTTCCATACGACGGAAGTAGAATGCACCACTGAAAAGAAGCACTAAAGCCGCCAGGCTCGACACAATGATGATCGCTCCCGGAGCTGTATCAGTTTTGAGCAGTGCCCAGCGAAAGCCCTCCACCACCCCCACCATCGGATTTATACCATACAGGGTTCGCCAGGGTTCGGAAAGCAGACTGCTCGGATAAGCGATGGGGGAAGCAAACATCCAGAACTGAGCCAAGAACGGCACTGTGTAACGAATGTCACGAAATTGAACATTCATTGCCGAAAGCCACAGCCCGGTTCCTAAGGCAGTCACGAGGGCCAATAGTAACAGTAATGGCAGAAAAAGGACATTGACGGTGGGTGAAATCCCATAATAGAACATCATCAACAACAGGACGATGAACGCCAGCACGAAATCTACAACCCCCGACAGTATCGTGGCAATGGGAATCACCAGACGCGGGAAATAGACCTTCTTAATCAAGTTGGCACTGCCAACCAGGCTGTTGGCCGACTGGGTTATCCCTTGCGAAAAGAAGGTCCACGGAACCAGGGCGGCATATGCGAAGATAGGGTAAGGAACCCCATCAGAAGGTATCTTCGCCAGCCTGCCGAAAAACAGACTGAAAACCACCATCGTAAAGAACGGCTGGATAATGGCCCACGCCGCGCCCAGAACCGTCTGCTTATATCGAACCTTGATGTCCCTCCAGGTAAGGAAGTAAAGGAGTTCGTGATACTCCCACACCTCCCTGAGCTTGAGTGACACCCAACCTCGGCTCGGCTTTATGATGATGGTCGGAAGATCAACAGTAGTGCTATTTCTGCGATTCATATGAACTGATTATATACCTTTCTTCATCTAAGTGCTTGAATCTCAGTTTCTTAGTTAATGATGACCGACTATTGCCCGGTTCTTCCTCTGGTCAGATGAATTGGCAAAGCCAATGTGATCTGAGGCATAATCAAGAGAATGAAGTTGAATCAATGCACCCAAACAGACCAGCAAAACCTCCGCAAGAAAATAATAAATACAAGCAGGAAAGTTACTAAATTACCCCGCTTTAAGTCAAGTATTTGAACCTTTTATTTCGCCCAAATTATCCAACTGTAACGATCGCAAGAATCCATCAGCATCCAAATGCCATTCTGGTCTTATCGGTTCAGGTCTGGAAATCAACCTGTTTCGACCGAGCCAATGGTCTCACGCGAAGTCACACGACTATAACGACATAATCGGGAGGCTTTCCAAGCGTAGCGGTGATAAACCCTGATATCTTACACTCTGCCCAACGCAATAATGGTGATACTGGTCAACTTCTTGCAATCAATCAGGTTTGGTAGAGCTAAACCGGGCCGGTGCTGAACGTGAGGTCTCAAAGATCCCTATTAACCGCCTTTCCCCCAGACTCCTCAGCGAAACCATAACTTGTGATGCGGCTGAACGAGACACGATAGAGCGGGTGCCTGTCTGACAGGCTCAACGCCAGGTCGCTGTATGATACGGTGATGTTAAAGGAAGATTGATGATGGGCAGACTTTGAGATAGCTGTGGACCTGAGTTACAGCGTCTTTAACCGGTGTAGATCCCGAGTTGCAGTCCTCTTTTCCAGGCACACCGGCTGACCTATTATGGGTAATGTTAATATCCATAACCGGCAGTGACGCAATTTATCGCGCCGGTCAGATGCGCGTCATTTATCGTGGTGTCAGGCATCCCCGTCTGACATTGAAAGCCGCCCACAAGGGGCTAAACTACTTAAGTCACTCTTAGCTACTTATGTCTCCCACAGGGGCTAAGCTACCTAAGCCAATCCTCTATTCTTCTCACCCCTTCTTCTATCCGTTCAATGGCTGTGGCATACGAGAACCGGATAAAGGTTGTGGCAATCTCGCCAAAATCCACCCCGGGCGTGACCGCCACTCCGGCCTCATCCAGCAGCCTTTCAGCCAGTGTCATACCATCCATCCCGGTCGAGCTGACGTCGGCCAGAAGGTAGAAAGCTCCCTGAGGTTCAGATGCCAGTCGCCACCCCAGTCGTCCCAACTCGCCGATGAGATAACGCCGCCGCCTGTCGTATATCTCAAGCGTCTCGTCAACATACCCTTGCGGCCCGTCCAGCGCACTAACACCGGCCATCTGGACGAACGAATTCGCCGATAGGAAGAAATTCTGATGGATCCTCTGCAGGGAAGCAGCGAATCGTTCCGGACAGATTATCCAACCCAGCCTCCATCC
>MWJR01000256.1 GCA_002127415.1 Calditrichaeota bacterium AABM5.125.24 | reverse complement strand
GTCCCAGTCCATAAGTTCGACCACGGTCTCGACCCGTTTCTGCAGCCTGATGGCCCGCACGCCGAACATCTCCCTTACGTCGATGATCCCCACGCCGCGGATCTCGATTATATGCCTCAGCATCTCAGGACCGCTGCCGACGAGAACCCCTGGCGGTTTGCGAGTCAGGATGACGATATCGTCGGCCACCAGCCTGTGACCGCGCTCTACCAGGTCCAAGGCAATCTCACTCTTGCCGATGCCGGCTCGACCGATAAAGAGCAGACCGGTGCC
This sequence comes from Calditrichaeota bacterium AABM5.125.24, assembly GCA_002127415.1. Lineage (GTDB taxonomy): Bacteria > Electryoneota > AABM5-125-24 > Hatepunaeales > Hatepunaeaceae > AABM5-125-24. Next base: position 14,187 of record MWJR01000256.1, on the reverse strand, counting down.
ATAGACGTCCACCAGGGTGCCGTGAATGCCGACCGACGGGGCAAAGCGGTCATTCAGGTAATTTGAGAGGATGAACGAGACCTCGGTGGTCGATAAGCTGGTAGTGATGACCGGGATTCCTCTCTTCTCGGCCAGCTCCTTTATCGCTGGCAGGACACGATTTCGGTTGGTGACGATGATGCACGGCAGGTCAAAGCTGAACAGCGTTTCCAGTGCTTTTAATCGCTGGTCGGGTTTCAGTCGGCGCAGGTAGAGCATCTCGGTGTTGCCGAGTATCTGCACGCGGTCGTGGGGGAATAGAGCGGTGAATCCCGCCAGAGCCAGTCCGGGCCGATGGAGGTCTTTCTGGGTGATGGGATGCTCAAGACCGCCTGCACCGGCGACTACCCGCAGCCGGAGGCTGCGGGCTTCGTCGCGAATCATCCCCTTGACACTGAGGCGAGGCCGCTCCACTGAAGTCTGACCTGATATCGGCGTCGTTACCACAGTTCCTCAGCGACCATACACCTTGGACTTCTGCGACTTGAGCTGTTTCTCCAGCTTTGCCACCGCTCTGGGGATTATTTTATAGAAATCGTTTCCTTCCATACGAACCGGCAGCAGTTTGCCAAGCGCATTGATACGCATCTCCACCACTTTCAGATTTCCACTCTCTTCGAGTATGATCTCACCGGCCAAACTACCGTCAAAATACCTCTTCAGATGTTTCATTTCACCGACAGCGAAGCTCTGCAGTTTATCGGATGCAGTGAAATGACGAGCGGAGAAGGTAATCTTCATTCTTTCCCCTCCTTTGAATGGCCCGCCCTGGGGTGGGCCTGTTTGTAAACCTTCACCAACCTCTCAATGCCGACATGGGTGTATATCTGGGTAGTATTAGGGCTGACATGTCCCAATAATTCCTGGATCTCCCTCAAATCAGCGCCACGGTCCAGAAGATGTGTTGCGAATGAATGTCGAAGCAGGTGCGGCGAGAGTCTGGTTGCCTCGCTGGCACGGCGCAACACCACCTCCACCCGACGGGCCAGGTCACGACTGGTCAGCCTTCTGCCACGGATGCTCAGGAACAGCGCTTCCTCGGTTTTTCTATCTTCAGACCTCAGGGCCGGTCGAACGGCGATATACCTGTCCAGTGCTTTTTTGGCGTGTTTGGTAACCGGAACAATCCGTTCCTTCCCCCCTTTTCCCATCACCCTGATGAACTTCCCGCTGACCGAGGAGAGGTCAAGTGCGGCCAGTTCGGATACCCTGATCCCCGTGCCGTAGAACAGCTCGACAATGGCCAGGTCGCGAAGCTTAAGTGGGCTGTCGGCAGTGGTTTTCTCCAGGGCTGCCGAAATGGTCTGTTCCGGCAGCGCTGAGGGCAGCGGTCGTCTCTCTCTCGGCGGGGAGATGCGCCTGGTGGGGTCTGTGGCGGCAGCGCCTGTTCGTTCCAGGTGCCGGTAGAGTCCGCGCAGAGCCGCCAGCTTGCGGACGATGGAGCGAGATGTGTTGCCGCGACGGTGAAGCTCATAAAGGAAATCCCTGACATCCCTGAAATCGGCCATGGTCAGTCTCTGATCTCTTTCGGTCAGAAAGTCGGAGAAGGTCTCGATATCCTTTCTGTAAGCCCTGAGGGTGTTTGGGCTGAACCGCCGCGAGTCCTCGATCTCTCTTAGATACCGTTCGGCGGCGGGGTCCACCTTAGACCTCTTCCTTCCAGTCGCAGCGATGGCAATACTTCAGGTTAGCTCCATCTTTGCGGTTTTTTTCAAACAGGGTCAGCGCTCCGCATTGTGTGCATGGACCGGAGACAGGCGGATCCCAGCTGGTGAACCGGCACTTCGGATAGCTGTCGCAGCCGTAGAAGACCCTGCCCTTCTTCGATCTACGTTCGACGATGTTGCCATTGCAGTTATCTTCAGGACACTTGTGTCCTGTGGAGAGCGGCAGTATTCCGCGGCATTTGGGATAGTTGCTGCAGCCGAGAAACCTGCCGTATCTGCCTTCCCTTACCACCATCGGTTTGCCACATTTCGGGCACTCGACATCGACTTCCATCGCCGGTTCCTGCTGGAGGTTCTCGGCATACCTACATTTCGGAAAGCCGGAACAGGATATAAATCTGCCCCGTTTGCCCCACCGATATACCAGATCCATACCGCATTCAGGACACTCCCGCCCGACCGGCCCTCCTGCCTCATTCTTAAGTTCAGATCGCATCTGCTCAGCGACTTTCAGCGCCTGGCTGAAAGGGCCATAGAAGTCGGATACAACACTCCGCCATTCGCCGCCGGTTTCTATCTGGTCGAGCTCCTCCTCCATCCTGGCGGTGAATTCGACGTTGAAGATGTCCGGAAAGCGGCCGACCAGGATCTTGTTGACGGTCAGCCCCAGGTCGGTGGGTGTGAAACACCGCTTGTTCAACTCGGCATATTTCCTGTCGATCAGGGTCGATATGATGCTGGCGTAGGTGCTGGGTCGGCCGATGCCGCGCTCATCGAGTTCCTTAACCAGGCTGGCTTCGGTGAATAGCGGTGGCGGCTGGGTGAAGTGCTGCTTGGGGGCGAGCCCCTCCAGCACCAGCGGCATTCCCGTCTTCAGCCCCGACGGCAGCATGGAGGTCTCTTCCTCGCGATCGCCATTTCCTTTAAGGTCAGCATAGACCGCCAGAAAGCCCTCGAAGACTGTCACCTGTCCGGAGGCACGGAACTCTACCCCGGCGCCGTCGCTGACGGTGACCACGGTAACATCGATCTCCGCCTCGCGCATCTGCGTGGCGGTGAACCGCCGCCAGATAAGGTCGTAGAGCTTATGCTGCTCAGGGGTGAGGAATTGTTTAAGGTCTTTGGGGGTCAGTTGAATGTCAGTGGGGCGGATAGCCTCGTGGGCGTCCTGGATGGCCCCTTTCTTGTTCTTGTAAATCCTCGGTTTATCAGTGAGAAATTCGGGACCGTAGCTGCCGGCCACCCATTCACGCAGGGCGGATATCGCTTCATTCGAGATCCGAACCGAGTCGGTGCGCATATAGGTAATAAGGCCGACCTGTCCGCGATCTCCGAGCTCGACCCCCTCGTAGAGCCGCTGGGCGATGGACATTGTCCGCCTGGCGGAAAAGCGCAGCCGGCGTCCGGAGTCCTGCTGGAGGGTGCTGGTGATGTAAGGTGGCGGTGGTTGGCGCTTCTTTCTGGAGCGGTTGACGTCGGTGATGCGATAACTTCCCGCCTCAAGCCGGGGAGTTATCGCATCAACTGCTGATCTGTCGGGGAGCTTTACCTTCTGGTTATCGAGTTTATATAGTCTGGCCTTGAATTCCTGGACGTCTTTGCCAGAGAATCTTCCGTCAATGGACCAGTATTCCTCTTTAACGAAGGCATCGATCTCGACCTGGCGCTCGCAGACCAGCCTCAACGCCACCGACTGCACCCTCCCCGCCGACAGGCCGCCGGTGATTGTCTTCCAGAGGATGGGGCTGACCTGATAGCCGACCAGACGGTCCATAATGCGGCGAGCCTGCCAGACATCGACCTTTCGCATATCGATCCGACCGGGGCTGGATAGAGCCACCTGCACCGCCTTACGGGTGACCTCGTTGAACTGGATGCGATGCACGCCGTTCTTGACGCTGTTCTTTATCAGTTCGCTGATGTGCCAGGCGATGGCTTCGCCTTCCCTGTCGGGATCGGTGGCCAGGTAAACCTCCCGCGCACTTTCGGCAGCCTGTTTGAGCTGCGTTGCGATCCGCTGCTTCCCCGGGAGCATCCGGTATTCGGGTTTGAAGCCGGCGTCGATGTCGACGCCGAATCTCTTGGGGGGCAGGTCGATGATATGACCGCCACTGGCCATAACCACAAACGGCAGGCCCAGGTAGCGGTCCAGCGTGCGTGCCTTGGTGGGGGATTCTACGATGACCAGCGTCTTCCCCTCAGCCTTGACCTCTCCGGTCACAACACTTCTGGAGCGACGCGCTCCCCGAGCGGAATTAGCCGACTTCCCGGATGCGGAACCCCCTTTCCTGCGATATTCCGGACTCATTGAATCCTGTCGGAAGGTGTTTTAAGGTAGTAATTCATCCCTGGAACGTTGAACCCGGACTCCTGCTCCATAATCTGTGCCGCTATGAACATCTTAATCTCTTCAACATCGACCTTGCGCCCGCCCAACAGCACCGCCTTCTCTATAATTGCATCGAGTTCGGTCAGGGTGATCAGTCCCAGTTGCTTCAGTTCGATCAGATAGCCGTAGGCCTGTGGGCTTAATACAGCGCGCTCAATATCGTGCAGGACCCTGAACGAGTCGGACGACAACTCTTCAGCTACGGTGGAGGTCTCACTGTTCATCTGACGGCTGTGAAACCAGAAGAGAGCGGTCTCGATCTCGTGCTGGGTGTAACCCCGCCGGATAAGATCGTTGGTTAGCGGTTCGAAATCGTCGGGCTGAATAGCCCCTTCGGGATAGTCCCGCATCAGTATAACCAATATTTCAACGATATGTTGCTCCATCTGGTCCTCGGTTTGTATTACTTAAGCGCCGCAGCACTTCTTGTATTTTTTCCCACTGCCACAGGGGCAGGGGTCGTTTCGTCCAACTGTGGGACCGACCCTGACCGGCTGTCGTTTGGGCGCACTGCGACCGGGCTGTGGTTGCGTTTCTTCTCCGTCCCCGCCGACTTGAGCCGTCGCCTCGGCGTGAACGAACGACAGCCGCGGAGCCTTGACCGGACGGCGCTCGCGCGGCTCCTGGATAACCTGATTGTATATAATACGAAGGATTTCCTCGTTAGTCGAATCCAGCATAGCGCTGAACATCTCGAACCCCTCGCGTTTGTATTCTATAAGGGGATCCTTCTGGCCGTAGGCACGCAGACCGACCCCCTCCTTCAACCGGTCCATATCGTAGAGGTGGTCCTTCCACTTTTCATCTACAGTCCGGAGGGCAACCCAGCGGACGAATGGGTCGAATCGTTCCTTGCTGTATAGCTCACGCCGTCGGTCAAAGGCCTCAAGAGCCTGCTCCAGGAGGTATTTCTGCCAGTCATCCGGTTCGGATATCCGGCCCCATTCATCGCGAGGTGGTGGATCGATCTGCAGGTTGCGCCGGAGCTGCTGCCCTATCTGGTCCTGGTTCCACAGGTCGGGGGTTGCGTGCTCGTCGGTGTAGTTCTCCAGCAGGCAGTCGAGGTATTCGGCGACAATCTCCTCCATCACACGGTGAATATCCTCGTCGAACAGGATGGTCCGACGCCGGCCATAGACCACCTCCCGCTGCTGGTTCATTACGTCGTCGTATTCGAGCAGGTGTTTGCGGATGCTGAAGTTGTAAGCCTCCACCCGCTTCTGCGCCTTCTCAATCGACTTGGTGACCAGAGGATGGGTTATGACCTCCCCCTCCTTGACCCCGAGCCTGTCCATGATGCTGGCCAGACGCTCGGAGCCAAACAGCCGCATCAGGTCGTCCTCGAGCGAGAGATAGAAGATGGATGCACCTGGGTCACCCTGACGTCCCGAGCGGCCTCTAAGCTGCTGGTCGATGCGTCTTGACTCGTGTCGCTCGGTGCCGAGAATCTGCAGTCCGCCCTCGCTGGCATCTCTGTCCCTCTCCTTCCCCTCCCAGCGAACTACACCCTGTCCAAGTTTAATATCGGTTCCCCGGCCGGCCATATTTGTGGCTATGGTCAACGCACCCGGCTGCCCGGCATATTTGACGATCTCGGCTTCACTCTGGTGGTGTTTGGCATTCAGGACGTTGTGTGGTATATTTTTCCGCCTCAGCATCCTCGAAAGGGTCTCGGAAACCTCCACCGAAGTAGTCCCAACCAGGACCGGGAGATTGTCAGAGTGAAGCTCGGAGATTTCATCGATTATGGCGTTGTATTTCTCGCGCTTGGTCTTGAATATGATATCATCGTGGTCAGAGCGCCGCACCGATTCGTTTGTCGGAATGACCACCACCTCCAGCTTGTAAATGTCCCAGAACTCGGCCTCCTCCGTCTCCGCAGTTCCGGTCATTCCGGCCAGCTTGTCGTAGAGGCGGAAGTAGTTCTGCAGTGTGATGGTGGCGACTGTCTGGGTCTCTCCCTCGACCTTGACCCCCTCCTTGGCCTCGATGGACTGATGGAGGCCGTCCGAGTAGCGCCGCCCCGGCATCAGACGACCGGTGAACTCATCTACGATCAAAACCTTGCCGTCCTGCACCACATATTCCACATCCTTCTCATAGAGGGAGTATGCCCGCAGGAGCTGGCTGATGTTATGGATCCGTTCACTCCGCTCGGCGTAGGTGGACTGCAGTTCGTCCTTCTGGCGGAGCTTCTCATCATCGGAGAGGTCGTCGCGGCTCTCGATGCGGTGGCTCTCCTCGGCAAGGTCGGGCAGGAGGAACAGGTCAGTGCCGGTGCCCTCCTTGCGCGCCAGCAGCTCCCTTCCTTCCTCAGTCAGGTCGATGGTGTGATGCTTCTCATCGATGACGTATAACAGCTCTTCGTCGAGCTCGTGCAGTCGTTTATCGCGCAGGTAATCGTTCTCGACCTGGCGCATAAGGGACTTGTTACCGGTCTCAGCCAGCAGCTTCATCAGCCGCTTATGCTTGGGAAGGGCGTGATAACCTTTGAGCAACAGCCTGCCGGCCTCGTAGTTGTCCTCAGCCATTTCGCTTTTGAGGAGGTCGTCGATCTGTGATACCAGTTCGTTGACCCGGTTGCGCTGGGCCTTCACCAGGCTTTCGACCGACGGTTTAAGCTGGTCGTAGAGTTGGATGGACTGGCGCACCGGGCCGGCGATGATGAGCGGGGTGCGGGCTTCGTCAACGAGCACCGAATCGACCTCGTCCACGATGGCGTAGTGATGCGCGCGCTGGACGATGTCCTCCGGGTTGACGGCCATATTGTCACGCAGGTAGTCGAAGCCGAACTCGTTGTTGGTGCCGTAGGTTATGTCGCAGCCGTAGGCTTCCTTGCGCTGCGGTGGGAGCATAGGATTCAGGATGCAGCCGACGGTAACGCCGAGGGCGCTGTATATCCCGCCCATCCACTCACTGTCGCGCTGAGCCAGGTAGTCGTTGACTGTGATGAGGTGTGACCCTTCACCGTCCAGGCTGTTCAGGTAAAGCGGCATAGTGGCGACCAGGGTCTTTCCTTCGCCGGTGGCCATCTCAGTGATCTTCCCCTGGTGTTGGACCACCGCCCCGATGAGCTGCACGTCATACGGGACCATATCCCACTCAGTGGGCTGGCCGACTACATCCCAGCGCTTGCCCATCAGACGGCGGCAGGCGTCCTTGACCAGACCAAAGGCCTCAGGCAGGATGTCGTCGAGGGTTTCACCCGCAGATAGCCGCTGCCGGAACTCCTCAGTGATTCGTGGCAGCTCGTCGTCGGACAGTGTCTGACGGTAGTGGTCGAAGTGGCGGTTGATCTCATCGACCAGCGGGATGATCTTCTTCAGCTGCCGCTCGCGCCCGGTGCCGAAGAGTGAGGTGAGGAAGCCGGTGCCCATTAGATAAACATTCTATTTAAACCGATCCTTATATATCTTGATCGGTATATGACGTGTTGGAACGCCTGGCAATGAGGTCTTCAGAACCTCGGATAGAGGAAATTCTGTGCATCGATGTTTAATTGTATCAATATCCTCTTTGGTTAGGTCATCACATGCATCGAATATAATGTCATCTATATCTGATTCGGTTTGGCGTAAACGATCTACGAGGGTCGGTTTTCTTTCAAGCCAGTTGCGAATTATGTCATTAATTTTTTCCAATATCTCTCTGGAACGTGGTAATGAATAATTTTCTATCTCTTGTTTCCGCAGGGAACTCTTTCCAATAAGTTGGGCGTGATTGGCAATAAAATAGAGAGCTCTACTGTCTCCTTTCAGTATAAACAGGCTGCCGTCGGTCAATGCTCCTTCCTTATTGAAACCGGCCTCTTCAAGGTTTATTTCACCAGCTAATGAAGACAGGTCGCTGTTGGGTAAATCAGCAAAGTTGATCTTGTCTAACCCCATTAAAGCGTCAATTTTATCTATTAGTTCTCGGTCACCATTATACATTTCATGTGCCAAATTCTTGCATTTCTGGCCAAGCTCACAAAGTCTGTCTGATACATTATTGTATAGTGGAGGAATAATCATTTTGGAAATAACCCTTGGGAAAAATGTTGACCAACCAGACTGAATAATACCTACTCTCAGAATTAGAAAAGAATAATATCTATTAAGTTTACTATTTATAAAGCTACATATTGATTGAGATTCCAAATCTGTATTTGATTCAATTTTCATAACTGTATCTCTAAAATAATAATTATTTTCTAAAACCGATGCTTGAGCGGTTAATGAAATTCTAGGTAGAACAACTGAAGTGCTTTCAAAGAAATCTTGTGTCTTAGGGTCTGATATCTTGGATGGAATATAGTCAATATATCTGCCTTGCCACTCAATACTCCAGGCCTTAATCTCCCTGCCGTCCAAAACAGGGATTGGCTGTTCCATTTCGGATATATCACAATCAATAAGTTTTTCATCAGATCTTAGGGTCATTCCATACGATCCTGAGAATGGGGTTTTATATTTCGATAGTTTCCTTAAAATAGGCAGGTCGTCATCAGTAACCTCCATTCTCCACGAGCCATCGGGAGCGAGCCCAACCCAATCCGATTGTTTAACATTAGTATATACAAAGTCGCTGTTCTCTAACTGTCTTATATCACGCGTTCCTTGACGGATACGAATCTTATGATTTGTAGGTGTTCGTTCTTTCTTGATTATTAACAGGAAAGGGTTAATAGCTGCCATAAAGACATCAGCCCATTCCAGAGGCACCAGCTCTTCAATGGTGTATTGTTCAACATAGCGGCGCACTTTAGCGCTGCTGCGGGAGTCTGCCAGCCCCTGTGAGACTATTATACCCAATTGACCTCCGGGTTCAAGCCAGTCAAGTGCCTTTTTTACAAATAAAGCGTATATATCTGTATTTCCTTCCTTAACATTCTCAAATATATCGTCATACCACTTCTTGGCAGCAGGATCAAGCCTCTCGTTTCGGATATATGGAGGGTTACCGACAATATAACGATAGGCTTCTTTTAATTCGCGTGCAGCCAGAGCATCATCGAATCTCTCGCCGGGCCAAGCGTCAAAGTGAAAAGAAGAATTATCTTTAACATCTAACTCGCGACCGTCGAGCAGTGCATCTATTCTGAAGACTTCTAAGTCGGGCAGTTGAACGGGTTCGCCTTTCTTTTTTCTTTCTTCAACGATCTTCTCAAATAGGTCTATCATTAAGGACAACAGATTCATTTCAGTAATATGAACCGCAAATGGATTGATGTCAAAACCAACAATGTTTTCTGCAAGACGCCAACGCGCCTCCGCTGACAAACCGCGAGACTCAGCTTCATCCATGCTTTGCTTTAGGGCTTCAACTAAAAAACCGCCAGAACCACAGGCGAAATCTAAAAGTTTACCCTCTGCTGGCCAACCAACACGTTCTAAAAGGTATTTGATTACTTCAGGGGGCGTATAGAACTCGCCTAATTTTTTCCTCTTATCAGGGTTAAAGAACTCCTGATAAACCTGGCCCAATATGTCCCGATCAACATTTGAGAAATCAAAGGAGTTAAGAAGAAATAGTATTATCTCCATAACGTCACCAAGTTCACCATCAACCTTCAGATACCAGTCAAATATCCCTTCAGTGAAAAAATGGTGGTAAAGCAGCTCAGCATCCCAGAAACTGAAACGTAGAAGATACTGATATCGTTCCCTTATAAAGGTCGTTAATTCTCTCCACAGTCGTATGCCACCGTTGGAAATTTTAGGATTAAGAACACGTTTATCTTCCAGAACTCGAATCATCAACGCACGATTCAGGGCAAGATGACATACTTCGTTTAGATATATTGTGGTTACCTGTTTTTCACTCACATATTTAGAATACGGTTGTATTTTTAAGAAACGATGATAGGATTTTTCAACGGCTTCAATTTGAACGGCATACTTTCTTTCAAGTTTGCGGCGTTTATCAGATATAAAGTGTAAACTCTCCTCGACAACATACTCCTTTCGCCCACTCCTTTTAACATCTTCTTCTAAATTATCAAGTTCTTCCTTTTCTTTTGAATATTTACTATAAAGTTCCAATTGATGTGGCCAAACAATATCAGCGTATCTATAAAGCATATCAAAAGATAGTTGTAAAGCATTAACCAGTTTCTTAAACCCTATATTGTCCAGTTTTATGAACCCCGCGGGAGATATACCTTTTCTGAAATCACTAAAACGCTCATCATCTCTCATCATACTTTTTGATAATATTAGAAAGAGAGACTTATTCTCAATCCCATCCTCTTCGTTGAATCTGATTTCGCCAATTAGCATCATTCTTTCAACTGGCTTATTCTCCGGTCTGTAAACTCGCCACCATGATGGAGCTGCTAATACAATGAAGGATTCACCACCCTGTAAATAAGTTAAAGCCTGCCTTAAAGCACTTTTCCCGAGTTTTCTTTCTGAAATCTTGGTTTCAAACACAATATGATGTATGTCTCTTTCATCAATAATCTTAATATCAGTTCGATCTTTTTCGAATCTAATATTCTTGGCATCATACCCTAATCCCTGATGGATTAACAGCGGCACCATTTCACTGCGCCACTCGATCTCCCTCATATCAGGCTTATCCTGGAGTATCTGGAAATATTTATCCAGCCATTTTTCCATTCTAAACCCCCATCAGAAGTCTATCGGCCAGGAAGCGCGGCAGTCCCGCCGATATGATCTCTTTTGCCGTCTGTTCGGCCCTGTATTCGACCCGAACCCATCTGAAGTCGCCGGTTTCAGTGTCGTGAAGCCCCCAGCAGGCGCGTGGATCATGGTCGCGAGGCTGCCCCACGGAGCCCGCGTTGATCAGGCGTCGAGTCCCATCAGGGGTGGTAAAGATGACCGGATAATGGGTGTGACCGAAGAAACAGACCGGATGGTCAAAGGCGCGGAACGAGATTTCGCCATCAAAGGCGGAGAGTATGTAGTGCCAGGCCTGGGGTTCGTCGGGCGAGGCATGAACCAGCAGCAATCCCTCAATCTCCATAGTGAAGTCCAGTTCTATTAAGAACTTACGGGAATCGGAGTTGAGCTGACCTGACGTCCAGTGGATCGCCTCGGCGGCATATCGGTTGAAGTTGTTAATGTTACCCCTGTCAATGGCGGCCTCGTCGTGGTTGCCGAGCAGACAGGGGACGGCATTTTCCTGCATCAGTGCCACGCACTCGTTGGGACGAGCTCCATAGCCAACCACGTCACCGAGGCAGACCGTTTTATCGACACCCTCACGGCTTATGGAGGTCAATACCGCCTCAAGCGCTGTCAGATTGCCGTGAATATCAGAAATGACCGCCAGCTTCAAGTAACTGTTCTGCCGCTTCCATTAAGAACAAGACGACCGCTGTTGAGGTCGCCGTAAACAGCGTCCAGGATCCCGTTCACGAACTGACTGCTCTTCCCGGTGGAATACTTCTTGGCTATCTCGATCGCCTCGTTTATGGAGACCTTGGGTGGCACATCGGGGAAATATAGCAGTTCAGCAGTTGCCATCCTGAGTATGAGTTTATCGACCACCGCGATCCGGTGGAACTCCCACTTCTCAACCTTTGCACGAATGAGGTCGTCGAGTTGTTCCCGGTATTGTTCAACGTGGGTCAGGAGTCGAACGGTATAGGCAGGGGGGAGACTACCGTCGGTTACGAGAGGATCCATAAGCACCTCCTCCGTCGGGCAGCCTCTCAGTTCGGAGGCGTAGGCGACCCTGAGAGCGGCCTCACGAGCCCGCCGCCGACTCTGGAATCCATGTCCCGCCTGAGCCCTGACCGAACCGGTGGAGGGAGTGGTCAGGTCAGTTCGTGATGGGGTCAAAGGACGTTCAGTTGAATTTCATATAGGTCAGCCAGCCGTAGCTGTCTGGCAACTCTCCGTTAACATAGGCGAAAAAGCGTTGCTGAAGCTCCTCGGTCACCGGGCCGCGACAACCGCTTCCGATAGTGATACGGTCGATCGACCTGATGGGGGTAACCTCGGCTGCAGAACCGGTAAAGAACACCTCATCAGCAATATACAACATTTCTCTGGGAATCAAACTCTCCTTGACCGTGTAGCCCAACTCTTCCGCCATGGTTATGACGGTGTCGCGAGTAATGCCGGGAAGCACCGAAGCACCCAGGGGCGGCGTCAGGACGTCTCCATCAAATATAATGAAGATGTTCTCACCTGAGCCCTCGCTGACGTATCCGTTGCTGTCGAGTGCGATCCCTTCGATATAGCCGTCGGCCATAGCTTCCATCTTGATAAGCTGGGAGTTCATATAGTTCGCGCCGCACTTGGCAAGGGCCGGGAAGGTGTTGGGAGCCATCCGGGTCCAGGACGATACCCTGACGTCAACACCGGCAGCCAGCGCCTCTTCACCCAGGTATTTTCCCCACTGCCAGGCACCGATAACCACCTCTATAGGACAGTCGCCGGGGTATACCCCCAAGCTGTGGTAGCCGCGAAAGACCAGAGGCCGCAGATAGGCATCGGGCCAGCCGTTGACCTTCAGGGTCTCAACGCAGGCGTCGAAGACCTCCTGGAAGGTGTAGGGAATATCCATTCGGTAGATCTTCGCCGAATTGAACAGACGCTTGACGTGCTCTTTCAGCCTGAAGATGGCGGATCCCTTCGGTGTGTCGTAGCAGCGCACTCCTTCAAAGACTGTTGAACCGTAGTGGACGGCGTGCGACATCACATGGATGGTGGCGTCCTTCCAATCCACGAAACGACCCGAGAACCAAACCTTGGCGGATTCGTCGAATGCAGACATTTATCCTCCTCTATTACCGTCCGAGCACCATATCGGATATGACGATATTCATCACCTCGTTAGTGCCTTCGTAGATGGTGGTGATCTTGGAGTCGCGCAGGTAACGCTCGACCGGATATTCCTTTATGTATCCATAGCCGCCATGGATCTGAACCGCATCCAGGGCTGTGCGCACAGCCACCTCGGAGCAGTAAAGCTTGGCCATGGCCGCTTCCTTGATGTAGTTTTTACCGTTATCTTTTCTGTCCGCCGCGGAGTAGAGCAGCAGTCGTGCAGCTTCGATCTCGGTCGCCATCCGGGCAATCTTGAACCGTATGGCCTGGAACTTGGAGATGGTCCGGCCGAACTGGGCACGCTCCTTGCTGTATTTTACGGTCTGTTCTAATGAAGCTTGCGCGATGCCCAGCCCCTGGGCTGCCACGCCGATACGGCCGCTGTTCAGGGCGGTCATAGCGATCTTGAATCCCATCCCCTCTTCGCCGATAAGGTTTGAGACCGGAACCCGGCAATCCTCGAAGGTGATGGAGACGGTGTCGGTTGATCTTATCCCAAGCTTATTCTCCTTCTTCCCGACGATAAAGCCGGGGGTGCCCTTCTCGACAATGATCGCCGATGTGCCCTTTGTGCCCTTCGAAGGATCGGTCACAAGAAATACCAGCAGCAGGTCGCAGCTTGAGCCCTGCGTGGTGAATATCTTGGAGCCGTTGAGGATATAGTGGTCACCGTCCCGCACAGCCGTTGTTTTTATGGCGCCGGCGTCAGAACCTGCCTCCGGTTCGGTCAGGGAGTAGGCGCCGAGCTTCTCGCCTGAGGCAAGCGGCTTCAGGAGGCGCTGCTTCTGCTCTTCATTGGCAAACAGTTCGAGGGGGTAACAGGCCAGTGAATTATGAACGGAGACTATAATCGCGGCGGAAGCGTCAACCCGGCCCAGCTCCTCGATGGCGATGGCATAGCTTACCATATCGAGTCCTGCCCCGCCGTATTCTTCGGGAACCGTCACCCCCATAAAGCCCAGTTCGCCCAGCTTCTTGATCGCCTCGCCGGGGAATATCTCCTTTTCGTCCCGTTCGGCCGCAGTCGGCGCCAGCTCTGCTTCGGCGAACTCGCGGATGGTCTGACGCACCATCTCCTGGGTTTCAGTGTATTGGAAATCCATTTAGTCTATCCATTGATAAGAATGCCGCTAACCCGGCAGGAGCGGCGGCTTTCAGCGCCGGATTCAGGCTCGATAACCCGCATATCTGCCGGAATGATGTGCGAAGGATGATCCCGAAGGTTCTGGATTGTGTCCGATGAGGGGGCGAGCAGCTACCCGCCTTCCCCCGTTCCTCAGTCGTAGGTGTAGAAACCCTTGCCGGTCTT
>MWJR01000088.1 GCA_002127415.1 Calditrichaeota bacterium AABM5.125.24 | reverse complement strand
GTTTTAGCGGGAGTGACATGTGCGAAAAGCATAAAATACAAGTATAAAATGAACCCCTTAATAATCCTCCCCTAAGGGCGCGATGAACATGTTCCTGCGCCTGTCCCTGCGAAGGCAGGGAAAAGCAGGGATCGCGCCCCTACCAACATTTTACTCAGGCACTCAGGAAGTCAGGGCTGGATGAATCGGCCCCTACGCGAATTTTGTCAATTTTAACTATACAACCTCTTGAAGCTGTCGAAGTCGCTGAATATGAGGGTATTGTGCTCCATCCGGCAGTGTCCCTCCTCCTCGAACTTCTTGATGACCCGCGATATTGTCTCGCGCGATGTGCCGGCGATGGAGGCCAGGTCGCGCTGCAGCGGCAGCTCCTCGATGAATACCTTCTTTTCCTTGACCTTGCCGATGTCCTCCGCCAGGCGGATCAGTGTCGCTGCAACCCGCCCCTTGGCGTCGAGAAGCGACAGGTTGCGGATGTGGGTGTCGGACTTGCGGATCCTTCCAGCCAGCTCCTTCAGCAGGGTGATGGCTATCTTGGGGATCTTCTCCAGAATCTCTATAAAATCGGTGCGCCTCAGCATAAGCAGTTCGACGTCATCAATAGAGGTAACCGTCGCGCTGCGGCCGAGCCCGTCGATTACCGCCAGTTCTCCGAAGAAGTCACCCGGCCCGAGGATTGCCAGAATGGCTTCGCCCCCATCCGGCGAGATGCGGAAGATCTTGACCCTCCCCTTCTTAATGACGAAAAGACTGTTGCCGACGTCGTCCTCGAAGATTATCAGGTTATTCTTGCTGAATCTGCGCGTGACAAGCATTCGACTGATCAGATCAAGTTCTTCAACATTAAGATCGGCGAACAGTGGAAACAACCGCAGCAATTGGGTGTCCATACAGCCTCCTCTATGGCTGGTCGTGAAGGTCCGGTGCCGGCGAATAACGCTCGATCTCGGCCCTGACTGCGGGTTTGAGATAGACCGTTTCCGTGCTCATACGTGAGATCTCGCGGGCCAGAGCTGCGATACGTTCATCAAGCGGCTGTCGGCTGTTTATCACAAGAAGATACTTACCTCTGAGGCTGCAGGTGCCGGTCTGAAAGAACCCCTGCTCCCGGCGAACCTCGCCGAACAGTCGCCCTGCTACATCCTCCAGCTCCTGAACTAATCGCTCCGGTTTCAAGGTGCGCTTCAAAGGTATTTCTTCCTCCCTGTTTTTCGTAGTTCATCCACAACCGCCTTGACATCCTGGGCCCGGTCGCGGTGGCAGATAAGGGTGGTGGTGTGGGTGTTCACCACCAGGATATCGTTCAGGCCGATGACTGCCGTCAGCTTGTCGGGGGAATAGATGTAATCGTTACGGGCATCGATAGTCACAGTTTCACCGACGCACACGTTCCCGTCGCGTCCCTTGGCGGAGATGCGGTAGAGCTCATCCCAGCTTCCGACGTCGCTCCAGCCGAAGTCACCGGCCAGCATAAAGATGGAGGCGCTGCTCACCTCCATAATGCCGTAGTCGATTGATATCGGCCTAATCCTCTTGTATCTGTTGCTTAGCACCTGCTCGAACTCAGGGCTTCCCACAGCGGCCTCTATCTGGTGGAGCTGGTGATACTGTTCAGGCAGGTGCTCCTCCATCTCGGCCAGGATGCGTTCGGCGCGCCACAGGAAGATACCGCTGTTCCAGTAGAAGTCTCCCGACTTGATGAACCTCCGGGCCGTTTCCAGATTGGGCTTCTCTGCGAAGGCCCTGACACGATGCACCCCCGACGGCAATTTATCGCCGGGAGGTTCGAACTGTATATACCCGTAGCCGGTTTCCGGACGGGCCGGTGGGATGCCGATGGTGACCAGTGGATCGAACCGCTCCACAACCTCGATGCCGCGGCGGACTATATCCTGGAAGGCGGGCACGTTCTTGATCCGGTGGTCGGAAGGGAGCACCAGCATTATCCCGTCGGGATCAATCTTCCGGATGTGTATGGCGGCAAGGCCTATGCAGGGGGCGGTGTTGCGCGGGGTCGGCTCGATCAGGAAATTCTCCTTGCCCAGGTCAGGCTGCTGGGAGGCCACAACCTTCAACTGCTGCCGGTTTGTGACGACCAGGGTTCTCTCCTTGGGCACCAAGCCTTCGAGCCTGCTGGTGGTATCCTGCAGCAGGCTGTTGGTGCCGATTATGGAGAGCACCTGCTTGGGCATCCGCCGACGCGACAGCGGCCAGAACCGCGTCCCCGCCCCCCCGGCCATTATGACTGCGTAGGTTTTGGAAGACAAATTGAACTTATTCTTACAAATAATTGTGAGAGTATTAAAAAAATACTGATCGTAGTCGTGGTTGTCCCTAATCACGACTGTCGGGCCTGGGGACAGCCCAGACTACAACAAGAAAATCATTACTTGGTTAAAACTCTCATAATTGTTAATCGTTCATCAGTAATGAACCTGTTTATGCTTAATTCGATTTATTCATCCATACTTTAGCTACTACAGGCATCAGCACAACCTGCACCACCCCCGCCGCCAGACCGGGAAGCATCGCGGCAATAACATACTTACCAAAGCTACCCAGAGCGGCGCCGGTCAGCAGCACCACGGACAGGAATACGATACGACCGGCAATCAGAGCCACCCCCACCGCCGCGAAACCGCTCAAGTTCAGCCGCTCCCGCAGCCAGCCGGTGACGAAGCCGTAGACCGCCAGCTCGAGAGTCATCGCCGGCAGTATCAGCGGCAGAGGAATGCCGGTCAGCAGATAGTTGGTTCCCGGCGCTAACAGCCCCACCATCAACCCACTGCGCCAGCCATAGACCAGCCCCGCGAGGATAATCGGCCAGTGCATCGGCAGAAGCCATCTGACCGGAGCGCCGGTCAGATGCGCCACCGCCGGCAGCAACACCGCCGCCGCCACCAGCCCAAGATGGAATGCCCAGGCTTTCGTCCCCCTCCACGGCAGAACTGCCACTCCATTTAATACCCCCGGATACGCTGCTGTTCTCATTGTTCCTCCTGTTTTATTGTATTGCTTGCAACATTAGCATTCGTAATAGAAGATGCGTTGAAAGCTGACCGCTGAAAGCTGACAGCCAGCCTCTTACCTGAATTCGATCCGGATCCCCCCCGTCTCCCATCTCTCCCGAACTTGCACCGTGTCAGAACAGACGGTCAGCCGTTCGGCGAACTGAAACGGGGAGAGCCTGCCGAAACCATACAGCCGGTCCTGATCGGAGTCTTCATAGGCCCAGACCAGGTAGCTTCCCGACCTCAGCCGTCCGATAGTGAACGAGCCGTCAGCCTTTGCCGGTTCGGAGGTCTCCCGATCCCTGCGCCCCTCAAGCGGTCTGGCAACTGCCATCACCGGCACGCCTGTCTCTCCACCCGCAACAACGCCGCTGATAGTTCCCATATCAGCCGGGTCAATGACTGTGAAACCGACCTCCCAGGACGAATCGGGCGATGTATTCCCCGATAAATCCCGGAGATCGAGCAGGTCAAAGCTCAGGCTGCATACGGCCCCGGGCTTAATCAGCTCCACCGCGCGCCACCCGACGATATTGGGCCCCATCCACGAAGTCTCAACCGGGACCGAAACGGTGTCGTTTGCGGTCAGCCTGATACACACCTGTAAGTCCGATTCGGTCAGACCATCGTTGAAACCGATCCAGCCTTCGGGTTGTTCCGGCTGATCGCGGGCTCTGTCGACCGGGAGATACGCTGACACCTTCGGGCCGGTAGTGTCCGGCGTCTCCCTACCGGTAAAGGTGTAACGACCGGTGTCGGGAGGCAGAGTGAAGATATACTCGACCCCACCCGCCTGTTCGTCGGTATAAAGAACCAGTCGCGCCGAATCGGCGGCGTCTATCCAGGCTTCGGTGATGCCTATCTGTCCCGATGAGTCACTGATCGCCGCCGTCTTAACCACCTCTGCCGGATCGAGCTCCACGGTTTGGCTGAAGCGGAGGATCAGGTGTCTGCTGTCAGGCGCAGACACCACCAGCAGCCGAGCTATGGCCGTATCCCGGCGCGTCAGGTAGAGCGCGAGCCAGGAACTGCTGTCGGCGTCAATCTCGACGTCGCGCCAGGGGATGCCGAGCCGATCTGTGCCGGGGGCGTAGCATCGGTCGCGGTCGCGATCATCCCAGCAGGCGATCCGGTAGCTGCCCGACGGCATATATTCCAGCAGATACGCCCCCTCAGCACCTGCCTGGGTGAGATATTCAGGCGGCTCCTCAGCCGGATCGATGCGCAGGGTATCGCTAACCGGCCAGGCCCCCACCAGTATCCCCTGAACCGGTTCCGGTGCAAAGACCATCCCGGCTATCCGTCCTTGGTCGATCCTGTCGCCGGCGGTCAGGGCCACGGCGAAACTCTCCGCCAGCCTGTTGCCGTGCAGGTCGGTCACCCCGGTGCCGAGTGAAACCACCAGCGTTCGGTCTGCAGGGATGTGGTCTGGCAGCCTTATGCGCGCCGTTCTACCGCGCACCCTTATGCGTGGCTTCCTGGCCGGGGGCGGGGTGACGAACAGCGCCTCGCCTACCGAGCCGGGATTAACCGGTTCGCTGAACGTGAACTCGATCGAGGTCTGCGGATCAACCCCGGTCGATCCGGGTGGAGGGTTAACCGCCTCGACACGCGGGGGTTCACGGTCCTCAGGCCCACCGGCAGGCGGCCCCATAACGGCACATCCCAGCAGCAGCCAGAAAAGACCAGCCAACCTGAACCAGGGTTTTAGCCTAAGACTTAAATCTACTATATGAAGCAACCTTTGTCAATAATTAACGGAACTGACCGCGATTGCCACTCAACTCGGCAGCCTGAGCCGAGCAGCAACTTTACCATAGTCTTGAAATATAGACCACAACAACACCGGCGTCAAGCCACAATCCCTATGATGTAGTGGCGACCTGCTTGTAAAGGATAGTGCAAGACATTATATTAGTTGGTGGATGAACGACCGGCGCACCCTGGCACTGAAACCAGAGTCAGCACTGAAACCGGTTCTACAATAATCCGGCAAACTATACGGGTTAAACAATGGCAGAACAATATCTTAACTACATTGATGGCAAGTGGCGTCCGGCCGAATCCGGCCAGTGGTTCGAGAACCGCAACCCGGCCAACTGGGATGAAGTGATAGGCGCCTTCACCAGGTCGGACAGGCGCGACGTTGACCGTGCGGTTCAGGTTGCGCGGAAGGCGTTCGATGAGTGGCGGCTGATGCCGGCACCGCATCGAGGCGCCATCATCAAGCGGGCCGGCGATTTAATGGTCGAGCGCAAGGAGTTGCTGGCACGCGATATGACCCGCGAGATGGGCAAGGTGTTGGCCGAGACGCGGGGTGACGTGCAGGAAGGCATCGACACCGCCTATTATGCAGCGGTCGAGGGACGCAGGCTGTTCAGCCACACAACTCCCTCCGAGCTCCCCAACAAGATGAACCTGTCGTTCCGGATGCCAATCGGGGTCGCCGGTCTGATCACCCCCTGGAACTTCCCGATGGCCATACCGACCTGGAAGATATTCCCGGCGCTGGTCTGTGGTAACACGGTGATATTCAAACCCGCCTCCGACACCCCGCTCACCGCCACGCATCTGGTCGATATCCTCATCGAGGCCGGGCTGCCGCCGGGGGTGATCAACCTCGTTCACGGCGGAGGGGGCGCGGTGGGAACGGCCATCGTGGAACATCCCGACATCGACCTGATCAGCTTCACCGGTTCCTCAGTCGTCGGCAGGGAGATAAACAGCAGGGCCGGCGCGCAGCTCAAGCGGGTTTCGCTGGAACTCGGCGGCAAAAACGCCCAGATTGTGATGGATGACGCCGACCTGGATCTGGCGCTGGAGGGTGTATTGTGGGGCGCATTCGGCACCACCGGTCAGCGCTGCACCGCCACCAGCCGCCTCATCCTGCACGAAGCGATTCACGACCGGTTCCTGGACATGCTGCTGGCAGCCATCAGCAAGCTGAACATCGGCGACGGCTTAAGCGAGGCCAACCATGTCGGGCCATTAATTAACCAGAGTCAGGTGGAGATTGTGCACGGCTATGTCGAGATAGGCCAGGGAGAAGGGGCCCGGCTCCTGGTCGGAGGACACCCCTTGAAGGAGGGCGACCACGCGGCAGGCTGGTTCTATTCACCGACCGTCTTCGCAGATGTTACCCCCAGGATGCGCATCTTCCAGGAGGAGATATTCGGGCCGGTGCTGTCGGTTGTCAGGGTCAAGGATTTCGACGAGGCGGTTAGTGTGCACAACGATTGTGTCTATGGCCTCTCATCATCTATTTTTACTCAGGATGTAAACCGCGTCTTCCGCGCTGTTCGCGACCTGGAGGCGGGCATAACCTACATCAACGGCCCGACCATCGGCGCCGAGTGTCATATGCCGTTCGGTGGGGTCAAGGAGACCGGCAACGGCCACCGCGAGGGGGGCTGGTCGGTCTATGAGTTCTTCAGCGAGATCAAGACGGTATATGTCGATTTCTCCGGCAAGCTGCAGCGGGCGCAGATAGATAATTATTAGCTGAATGCGTAGCCGCCGAACGCCGTCAGGCGTTCGCGCGGAATGGTCAAACAGCACAATCCGCTTGCAGCGGATTGGCTGCTACGCGAATTACAGGAGGTATGGATGAAGTATCCTAATATCATAATCCCGCTCGTTTTGTCGGTGTTAATCGTATCCTGCACCAGCGAGAAAGTCGTCACTCAGCCCTACCAAACCGACGAGCGTGAGCGCCAGGTCAACTGGGCGATGGTGGAGTTGAACAACCTGTATGCAGCGCTGAATCTTTACCGAATGGATTTCGGCGAAGCGCCCGACACCATCGCGCAACTGTGGTGGTTGCAATACCTCGACATCTGCCTGCCGGATCTTCCGGGGGACAGTTCCTATGTCGATATTATGCCGTCGTTCGACTGGTGGAGTTTCGATTTCGTCAAAGCCGCGGACAGTGTAACCTGCATTACCTGCACCAGCCTTGAACTGATGGTGGACGGACCGGGGCATACCATCACTTACGACCTTGCCGATGGTAGCTTTTCCGGTTACGGGATGGAGTTCACCAACCCGTTCATTTATATCTATTTGATCGGCGAATTCATTAATCCGCTGTTGGTGTTCGACCTTGACGAGCCGCTCAGCGACGCCGAAACCCACCGCCGCTTTGAAATCATCCGGCAGGTGAACTGGGCGGCGGAGTTTTTCCGGCCGTTGCGGTCGGCGATACTGATGTATCTGCAGGACTGCGGCGAGCCGCCGCCGGATTTCGCGGAACTGGTTGATCTTGGGTATGTCGGGGTTCCTCCGCCGTTGCTCAAGTGGTGGGAGTTCTCATTTGAGGTCTACCGGGTAAGCGATACTGTGTGGAATCTGACCCTCCTGCACGCTGTCAGCACCGAAGATATGGCTGGCGGAGCGGGTGATAGTTTAAGTTATCATTTCAGTATATTTTTTAATCCGTATTCCGGCAGGTGGGCGCGATGGAAATCGCCGTTCGTGGGGCTGTGAAGTGTCGGTTTGCATGCGGGTGCTCCGGGATGCAAACCGCATTGGATGCACATTTCGGGTTTTATTCGCGTAGCCGCCGGACGCCGTCAGGCGTTCGCGCGGAATGGTTTAACAGCACAATCCGCCTACGGCGGATTGGCTGCTACGCGATTCATTAAGAAGGACTAATAGTTGACAGTGCAAACTCCTTAAGTTCCCCCCCTGCTATTGCAGGGGGGGAGTAAGGGGGGGTGATTGTTTGCATGTAATATTGTCCCTATCGTCTACATTATGAGATAAGAACACAACCCCCCTTTTATCCCCCCTTCAGTGGAAGGGGGGATAAGCAGGAGCTGTCTTTAGTAACTGTCCACTATAAAGTGTTCCGAGTAATATAACACCGTTTTACGAAGATAAATATGCTCAAACAGATCCGCAAACTACTCCTCCAGGGTTGGATGAAGGGACAAACCTGACAAATGATGCCGGCTCATCATTGATTTGTCACCTGTTTATATTCATTGGAGGATTGAAATGCTTACCATAAAACCCGATAAAGTCATCCCGGCCATTCGCGAGCATCTTATCGGCGACGGCTTCGAGTTTGTGCTCGACCTTGAGAAGAGCCACGGCAATCGCCTGACCGATGCCCTGACCGGCCGCGAACTGCTCGATTTCTACTCCTGCTTCGCCTCGAATCCACTGGGATTCAATCACCCGAAGCTGCAGGATGAAGGGACCCTGGCGCGGCTGACCCAATCCGCGGTCCACAATATCACCAACTCGGACCTGTTCACGTCATACAAGGCCGAGTTCATCGAGACATTCTACCGGATGGCGGCCCCGCCCGGGATGAGACATATGTTCCTGATCGCCGGAGGAGCCCTTGCGGTTGAGAACGCCCTCAAGGCCGCATTCGACTGGAAGGTGCAGCTCAACCGGCAACGTGGCGATACCCGTAATCTTGGGACAAAGGTGCTCCATCTGCGCGACGCCTTCCATGGCCGCAGCGGCTACGTTTTGTCGCTGACCAACACCGACCCGGCCAAGACCGACCGCTTCCCCAAGTTCGACTGGCCGCGCATCGACAGCCCCCGGATAGTCTTTCCCGACGAAGGAGAGAATCATCAGGACCTCCTCCGCCGCGAACAGAAGGCGCTCGAACAGGCAAAGCAGGCGGTCTATCGCTATGGCCCCGACATCGCCGCCTGCATCGTCGAGCCGATCCAGGGCGAGGGAGGCGACAACCACTTCCGCGGCGAGTTCCTGCGCGAGTTGCAGGCGTTATGCAACGAAAACGACATAATGTTCATCCTCGACGAGATCCAGACCGGCTTCGGGATGACCGGCAGGATGTGGGCACTTGAGCACTTCAACCTTCAGCCCGATATGCTCTGTTTCGGCAAGAAGGCCCAGATATGCGGCTTCCTCTGCACGGATAAGATAGAGACGGTTGAACGCCACGTCTTCAACACCACCGGGCGGATCAACTCCACCTTCGGCGGCAACCTGGTCGATATGGTGCGCTGCCAGCGCTACCTGGAGATCATCGAGGAGGATAATCTGATCGAGAACGCGTCAAGGATGGGGGAAGTTCTGTTAAACGAGCTGCATAAGCTCCAGGAAAAGCATCCAAAGCTGGTCTCCAACGCCCGCGGCCGGGGACTTATGTGCGCCTTCGATCTGCCCACTGTGGCTCGGCGCGACACCCTGCGCAGGGAATTATTCAATGCCGGAATGCTCATCCTCGGCTGCGGCGAGCGAACCATCCGGTTCCGCCCCACCCTGATTGTGACGGAAGAGGAGATTGGGGAGGGTATCGAGATAATTGATAAGACGCTCCTCAAAATCGCATAAGAGGTGGAACCCGGCAGACTATACCTCGTCGCCACGCCGATCGGCAACCTCGGCGACATAACCCTGCGGGCTGTAGAGGTTCTGCGTTCAGCCGACATCGTCTGCGCTGAGGACACCAGACGGGCTCGCATCCTCTTCGAGCGGCACGGAATCTCGCATCGTCCGATCAGCTACCGTGACTACAACGCCGCCCGGATGGCAACGCGCATCGTGGTTTGGGTTAGAGAGGGCAAAAGCGTAGCGCTCGTTTCAGACGCCGGCACACCGGGGATTTCGGATCCGGGGTTTCGCGCTGCTCGGGCGATAATTCAAGCCGGTCTGCCACTTGAGGTCATCCCGGGGCCGACCTCGGTGATTCCCGCGCTGCTCCTCTCAGGCCTGGCAGTTGACCGGTTCGCATTTGAAGGTTTCCTGCCGGTAAAAAAGGGCAGACGATCACGATTGAAGGAACTTGCCAGTGAGCCGCGCACCCTTGTGCTGTTTGAGGGCCCCCACAGGCTGGGGGCTACACTCCGCGATCTGGCCGGCAGCCTGGGCTCGGATCGGAAAGCGGCAGTCGCACGCGAATTGACCAAACTTTACGAAGAGGTCGTCAGGGATACGCTGGGAAATCTACTCCTTCGTTATTCCATAAAGCCAACTAAAGGCGAGATAGTCATAGTGGTTGAGGGGTTTGATGCTTACAGTAAGAGACGAAAAAGACAAAAGACCGCCGGTTAAAACCTCGATTCGTAAGAATCGACAGGAGCGGATATGCACCCGGTAATACTCGACCTCGGTCCATTGAAGCTCCACAGCTACGGACTGATGATCTTCCTGGCATTTGTGGCGGGGACCTGGCTCGGTGTGCGTCGGGCCAGCAAGATAGACATCCCCACAGGCGTGGTGATGGATATGACTGTCTGGGTCCTGATCAGCTCGCTGTTGGGAGCTCGCCTTACCTATGTCATTGTCCACATGGATGAGTTCCGCGGCCGCTGGCTTGACACCATCAGCCCGGTCCAGAGCGACGGCACCATCGGCATAGCCGGACTGATTATCCTGGGTGGACTGGCGGCCGGAATACCGGTGGCGTGGCTGTTCCTTCGCAGACGTGGCATACCTTTCCTGAAGATGGCCGACGTAATGATCCCCTCGCTGGCGCTGGGAGTGGCGGTGGGACGCGTGGGATGTTTCCTGAACGGCTGCTGCTTCGGAAAGCCGACCGATCTGCCGTGGGGTGTGGTCTTCCCGTATGGCTGTTACGCCGCATCTGTATTTCCCGATCAATCCATCCACCCGACCCAGCTCTATTCCGTCCTTTATAATGCGGTCATCTGCATCGTGTTGCTCCTCAGAAGTCCCCATCGCAAGTTCCAGGGGGAGCTGTTTTATATGTATCTGCTGTTATACGGGATAGCCCGCGCCTGTGTGGAATCGGTCCGCTACATACGCTTCGATACGGTGCCGCAAATAGGTGGCCTCCAGATTAGCGGCAGTATGGCAGCCGCAACATTGATGGCGGTCGCAGGGTTAGTATTATTGATCAGAGGGCACCATCGCGCGAGGGATGATGCCGCGCGGTAGGCTGATAAGCTTCGAGGGGATCGACGGCTCCGGCAAGAGCACCCAGGCCGAACAGATCGAACTCTATCTGCGAGGCAAAGGGTTCGAGGTAAAGCTGTTTCGCGAGCCCGGTGGGACGCCTCTGGGTGAGGCTGTGCGCGAGATACTGCTTTCACCACGCGGCTCAGACATCGCTATGGACGGGCTGTCGGAATACCTACTCTTCGCCGCTTCACGTGCTGAACTCACCGGTAAGGTTATCAAGCCGCTCCTCGACCGGAGCTGCACTGTCCTCCTCGACCGTTACGGCGACTCATCCCTGGCCTATCAGGGCTATGGCCGGGGTGTCGATATTGACATCATCCGCCGGGTGAACCGACTTGCCACCGGAGGGCTTAAACCCGACCTCACCGTCCTGCTCGACCTCGACCCGGATACTGCCCTGTCCAGGATCAACCGGGCCAGCGACCGCATAGAACAATATGGTGCAGATTTCTTCAGGAAGGTTCGGGAGGGCTATCTCACCCTGGCCGAAGCAGAACCCGACCGCTTCAGAGTCGTCGATGCCTCACTCGATGTCGATGTCATAACCGGACAGATTTTGATGCATATCGAGAGCCTCTTCAATCAGGACGGAATTACAATATAAAGAGTGACAATCTGCCTGCTGGCAAACGCCCCCATCTGCCAGAAATAACGACACCCCCGCTGGAAGACGCCCTCGTCTTCCAGCGGATATATTTTAATCACCCCAATTAATATGCCGGATCACGAAACTGCATATAGACCCAGACGCTTCTTCCTTCAGACCTACGGCTGTCAGATGAACTATCACGACAGCGAGCGGATGATGGGGATGATGGAGGCTTCAGGCTACGAGCCCGCTGCGGACCCCGGGGATGCCGATGTGATTGTGTTCAACACCTGTTCGGTGCGTGAGAAGCCCGAACGGAAGCTCTTCGCCGAACTGGGTCGGTTGAGAAAGCTAAAGGAGAAGAGGCCGGAACTGATAATCGGGGTGTCCGGCTGTATGGCTCCCCGCGATGCGGATATAATCCGTGAACGCGCCCCTTATATGGATTTTCTGATAGGCCCACGCTCCATCTGCCGGCTGCCGGAGCTGGTCCGCAAGGCTGAGCTGCAATCCCGCCCTGGCGGGATCGATGCCGTTGACCTGTTCGACGACCCTACCCCGCTGACGGCGGTCCGTCGCACAGGAACCGTCAGCGCCTGGGTGGACATCATCTTCGGCTGCAGTTACAACTGCAGCTTCTGCGCCGTGCCGAGCGCGCGCGGCAGGGAGGTCTCCCGTCCTCCGGAGCAGATCCTGAACGAGATTGACGAACTGGTCGCCCTCGGCTACAAGGAGGTCACTCTGCTGGGGCAGACGGTGAACGCCTACGGGCGCGACCTTCATTATCGGCTGGGCAGTGACAGCAGGAGTAGGATGGGCGCCAGCCCATCTAATTCTCGCACGAGGATGGATTTCAGCTATCTCCTCGAACAGATAGACCGCCGTGCCCCCGACCTGCGGGTTAGTTTCACCAGCCCGCACCCTCAGCTGTTCACCGACCGGCTTATAAATGCTGTCGCCGACCTGCCGACCGTCTGCGAGCACGTCCATCTACCCCTGCAATCCGCGAGCAACGAGGTGCTGAGACGGATGAAAAGGGGCTATACCTGCGAGCAATATCTTAAGATAGTAGACAAGCTCAGGGCGGCTGTTCCCGATATCGCCATAACCACCGACCTCATCGTCGGCTTCCCCGGCGAGACGGAGGTGCAGTTCCGAGCCACACTGCGTGCGGTCGAAGAGATCCAGTTCGACCAGGCCTTTATGTTCATCTATTCTCCCCGCCGCCACACCGAAGCCGTCCATTTCGATGACACCGTTCCCCCGGAGGTTCAGAAGCGCAGGCTTCAGGAGCTGATCGCCCTCGCCAATGACCTCTTCCGCCGCAAGAACGAACGGAGGCTGGGCGAAACATTTGAGGTGCTGGTGGAGGGCCCCAGCGATAAGAATCCCGACCGCCTCTGTGGGCGAACCCGCGGCAATAAGGTGATGATATTCGACGGGCCGGTCGAACTGACGGGCCGGCTGGTTCAGGCGCGCGCCGATAAGGCCTTCCTGTGGGGGTTTGAGGGGGTGCTTTGACTTATATGCCCTAAACTT
This sequence comes from Calditrichaeota bacterium AABM5.125.24, assembly GCA_002127415.1. Taxonomy (GTDB): domain Bacteria; phylum Electryoneota; class AABM5-125-24; order Hatepunaeales; family Hatepunaeaceae; genus AABM5-125-24. The sequence continues at coordinate 2,063 of MWJR01000088.1, read as the reverse complement.
CGGTTAATTTGTAGGGGCGGCATCCCTGCCTTCGCAGGGACAAGCTTATGACGCCCGATAAACGGGCAAGGATGAACCTGTCCCTGCGAAAGCAGGGATCACGCCCCTACCTACATTATTCAATCATAAAACCTGAACGGTTCACAAGGATAGAACAGATGATCACAGTCGGAGTAACATCAGTAGGCGGCGGAGTGGGGCAGGCGGTCCTGCGCTCACTCGGCTACGGAAATCTGCAGACCAGAGCAGTGGGTATGGACATTCGGCCGATGAGCCCCGGCCTGTTCTGGGCCGACTCTGCTTATCTGGTGCCTCCAGCTGCAGACGAGGAGGCCTACATCAAACGTCTCCTCGAGATCTGTGCTCGGGAGTCAATCGACGTTCTTATCCCCGGTCTTGACGTTGAACTTAATCCCCTGTCCCGTCACAAGGATGAATTTCTCGACCGGGGCTGCAGTGTGATCGTGAGCAGCCCCGAGGCAGTTCAACTATGCTGGGATAAACAGGTGCTCTATGAATTCTGCAAGGAAAGGAACCTTCCATTTGTCACTACATACTCGCTGGCGGAGGCTCAGAGTCGAGCCCGGGAATTAACCTTTCCACAAATTGTGAAACCGAGGTCGGGATCTGGTTCGACAGATGCGCGGCCGCTTTATAAGGTTGACGAGCTGCTTCAGCTCGCACCGAATAACGAGCTGATCGTTCAGACCTACCTGCCGCCTGATGACTCGGAAGGGGACTCCGGAGGTGAAGAATTATGGAGCAGAAAGCTAAACCAGTCAAATGAGATCTCGGCTCAGTTCTTTGTCGGCGGATCGGGAGAGATTCTCGGCAGCTTTGTCAGTGTAAATCACCTTAAAGACGGCGTGCCTGACGAGATACTCCCTGACCCTGCGTCGCCGGCAGTCAGCGAGGGCTCAGCACTGATCGAGGCACTGGCCGCCGAAGGACTGCGAGGACCGATAAATATTCAGGGCCGCCTGACATCCGACGGCATTCGTTTCTTTGAGGCCAACGCCCGCTTTACCGGAATCACAGCAGTCAGAGCGGCACTTGGTTACCGCGAAGTCGAAGCAGCGATACACGCTTTTATGCTCAATCAGGAACAGGAGGCCCGGCGCTGTCTGGTCTATTCGCCCGGCTTTGCAGCCTCGCGTTACGTCGATGAGACCATCGTCCCGGTCGAACGCATTGCGATTATCCGTTCAAAGAAGTCACTACAAGCAGACACATCACCGGGAATCCCGGGACGGTTGCTGGTGACCGGCGCTTCAGGCTATATCGGCGCCAATCTGACACGAAGGTTCCTTGATATGCCCGAAGTAGAGGAAGTCAGGGCTGCAGTGAGGAACGAATCAGCCGGTGAAGGTCTCAAGGCTATGTGCGGGGAGTCCCCCCGCCTGAAAGTGGTATATGGTGAACTGCCCGCCTCGCCCTGGTCCCTCGAAGGTGTGGAGGTGATTGTCCATCTGGCTGCGCTACGTCCCGATCCACTTCAGCCGGTAAATGTCGAGGAGTTCTATCTGGTTAATTCTGAAGGAACCAGGCGCTTACTTGAGGCTGCACGTGATGCCGGGGTAGCCCGCGTAATCTATCTGTCCACCCAGGCAGTTTACGGCACAAAGAGGCCGCCGCTGTGGTCTGAAGCCCTGCCTGCACAGCCGGAAACACCTTACGGTCTCAGCAAGTGGACTGGTGAACTGCTCTGTCGGGGCGGGAGCTCGGATGGGTTGCAGGCTGTCGTCCTGCGAGCCGCCCGTGTGTATGGCCTGGGACATAGGACACGCTGGAATGAAATGCCGCATAAGTTTGCCCTGCGAGCTGCTCAAGGACAACCTCTGCTGCTATATGCCAGTGGAAAAGAACGAATGGACTTTATACAGGTCCGAGATTTATGTGAGGCTATTGTTAAGGCCTGCCTGCTGCCACTGCCGGGGTCCGGGCGGGTTGTTTTCAATATCGGCAGCGGCCGGCCGCTATCAGTGGCACAGTTTGCATCTCTATGCCAGGCCGCTGCAGAAGAGGCCGGCCTGCCGGCACCAGCCATCGTAGGGGCGCACGGC
>MWJR01000267.1 GCA_002127415.1 Calditrichaeota bacterium AABM5.125.24 | reverse complement strand
CCTCACGGCATAGCGGGTGAGCCCGTGGTCGTGCGTTACCAGGATGACGGTCTTTCCACGGCCTGATATTTCGGTCAGCAATTCGATTATCTCGTCCCCGGCTCGGCTGTCGAGGTTCCCGGTCGGCTCGTCGGCCAGGATGACCGACGGTCCGCCCACCAGCGCTCTGGCGATTGCCACCCTCTGTCGTTCGCCACCCGAAAGTTGGGGAGGTGTATGCTCAGCGCGCGGGGAGAGTCCCACCGCATCCAGCGCCTGCAAGGCTAATCGGTGCCGTTCAGTTTCCGGCATGGGACGGTAGGCGAGGGGAAGCATGACGTTACGATAAGCAGTAGCGCGGGACAGGAGGTTGAAGTTCTGGAAGATGAAACCTATGGTGCGGTTGCGGATATAGGAGCGTCTGTCGTCGTCCAGACCCCCAACATCCTGATCTTCGAGCAGATAGCTGCCCTCGTCGGGGCGGTCGAGCAGCCCGATGATGTTCATCAACGTCGATTTGCCGGAACCGGACGGCCCCATCACCGCCAGGAAATCGCCGCGCTTTATGACCAGATCGACCTCCCTCAAGGCCTGCACCACCCCGGAGCCCATTTGGAAGCGTTTACTGACGCCTGACAGGCGGATTAATGTATCCTTGTTCAACAGTTGTCCGATAAGCTAAGATCCATTATCTCAACTCCAATCCGGTCGCCATTTCGAGCTCACCGAGTGCGATATGGAACTCGGTTTCGACGTAGATCTGGTCATGACGGGCCTGGATGTAGCTCAGTTGTGCAGCGCCCAGCTCGATGACGGTGGCGCTGCCGAGGCGGTAACGCTCCTGTTCAAACAGCAGGGTCTCTTCAGCCCACCGGCTGTTCTGCTCGGCCACCTGGGCCTGTTGATAGAGCGCCGCCAGACGGTCTATGGCGGTGTGAACCTGGTGATGAACCGCCTGGGTCAGCTCGTAAAACTCAAGGTCGGCCTGATGACGTCGCACCTTCGCCTTCTGCAGTTGCAGAGAGCGTGTGAACCTGTCGAAAAGCTGCCACGAGGCGGTCAGGCCGACCTGGCTGTATCGATTGCGTGGGTCGAGTGTGAAGGGGATGTTGACGCCTGACTGTTCCGACCGTGTCAGGATGTATGAGGCGGAGAGCTGTGGGAGATAATCTCCTCTGGCAGCCAGGAATTCGTTTCGTCTTATCCTGGTTGTCAGCTCCACGGTGCTCAGGTCACCCCTACAGATGAGAGCTTCGCGGGCCAATGAATCAACATCCCAGCTCGGTTCGAACGGTCGTGGCAGACCGCTGAGTATGTAGCTGGTGTCGAGTGGCAGACCTGTCAGGAGGTTGAGCTCCTCATACACACGCCGCACGTCCGACGCTGCAGCCAGGCTGTCACTCAGGGCCCTGCCCAGATCGACCTCGGCCTGCATCACATCCCGACGGGTCACGGAGCCGGTCGTGAAACGGGTTCGGGCCAGATCGAGCTGCAGGCGGCGTTGATCGACCACCTTGCCGGACAGATCAAGCCGCCGCTCGGCTGCCACAGTCTGGGAATAGGCTCGCGTCACCTCGGAGCGGAGGGCAAATCGCTCCTCCCTCAGGTAACTTGATATCAGCTGTCGGGTTAGACTGCTGTTTTTCAGGTTCAGATAGTTGCGCCCTCCGTCGAAGAGGAGCTCTTCGAAACGGAGATAGAGCCCCGAGTTGCGCCGCTTCCCTTCCGGCACCGGTTGCACAACTACTGTATCAGCGTTGTTCACACGGATAGTGTCAACACGTGGATATGTTGCCACCGTGCCATCCGGGTTCAGGTAGGTGGGGTTGTAGAACCACGACTGTTCAATTTCATAACCGACGCTTATCGACGGCAGGAACTGCCCCCACGCCGCCAGCTTCGACGGACGGTCGAGCTCACGTTCGAGCGATGTTCGCTGGAGCGAAGGGCTGCGGAGCTCACTCCACCGGAGGAACTGTTCGAGGGATACGGCTTCCGAGGCGAGGCCAGCCTCAAACAGGCTGCAAGTCGTTATCAGTAAAGCCGGTAAGATTTTTCCGTTCAGCATTTTACAATTGGCTTGTTATGATTTGATCTGCTGCGGGATGAACTCGTTGCACCATATCGATGCCTACCCTTTCGCTGGTGAGGTCAATGGCCAGTCGGTTGTTGTCGATACCGATCCAGCGCCGCCTGAGACGAGCGGCTACAGCGAGGGCCGTTCCACAGCCGCAGAACGGATCGAGAACGGTGTCATCCTCGCGGCTGGATGAGGCGATGATACGTTCCAGGAGGGCCTCCGGCTTCTGAGTCGGGTAGCCAAGCCGCTCCCGGGCCATATTGTTGATGGTCGGGATATGCCAGTAGTCGGGGGCCTTCTTGCGCTGTCCCTTCATTCGTTGTGAGGTGGCGGGGATTTTTACGGCGTCGAAATAATGACGTCCGGGCACCTTCGAGTACCAGAGGATATCGTCGTGTTTGCGGGGCCAGTAGCGACTGGAGCTTCCACCCAGCCCGTAGCACCAGACTATATGGTTCAGGAAATTCTCGGGCCCGAATACCGCATCCATCAACAGCCGCAGGTGCGCACCGGCGGTCTGGTCGCAATGGAGATAGATCGAGCCGGTCGGCCTCAACCCCCGCCTGAGCTCGACCAGTCGCAGAGCCATCATCGACAGGTAGGCCAGCATATCGCTCTCGCCAAGGAGCGTTCTGAAGGCTCGCAGTGCGCGTGAAACCCGCTCAGGCCCGCACTCGGCCGTCTCTTCAAACAAGGCCAGCGCCGCATCATCCCAGCGCCAGGTGTCCTCAAAGGCTCTGGGTTGAGCCTGAATCTCACCGCTTTTACCCCCCCCTTTAGTTCCTTCCCTGCAGAGCGGTGGGGGAGGTATATGGCTTCTCCCCCTGGTTTCCGGGGGTGGAGTAATGGGGGGGTGATAGTTCTGATTGCTATTGAACGGCGGATCCAGGTAGATCAGATCAATCGACTGGTTCTGGATATGATGACGCAACACCTCCAGGTTGTCGCCGTAATAGAGGAGGCCAGAGAGAGTATTCGGGCTTGTCTCAAGCCCGACTGTCGTAGTTGGGACAACCACGACTATCCTCTCATATAAATTTCAGCCGTCATATACGATAAAGGTCTATTGAACAGGGGTTGTGAAGAGTGCGTTCAGCACCGCAAAGATGATGAATATCGTTCCAATTGCCCCAAGCGCCCGCTGGATGCTGACCCGATACAGCGCTGACAAACCGATCCCCAATAACCACACCTGCCAGATCAGGAACAGGTCGATAGACTGCAGGAACCGGTGGATATAGCCCCCGATCAGTTCGGGTGGAAACAGCGCCGCCGGACTGGTCTCGAAGTTCCAGTCCGTGTTGATCAGCTTGAGAGGGATGGTGATGAACAGCGGTATGGCGCTTACAACAGTCGCCCAGGCTACCATACTGAAGACATATCTGAACCTGACCGCACCCCGGTAGCCCAGCCTGCCAATAAGATATATGATAACCGCTACGCTTAATACCCCGGCCGTGACCACCATAGGTGCTTCGACCACATTCAACAGCGGTGCCTTTCGGCTCAGACCGGCAACGTCACGTTCGGCCTGAGCCTGGCTGATACCCCGCTGTTCGGCATACCATTCGATGAATTCGGCGGATGCATAATGCTCACGCATATTGGGCAGCATTGTCATCCTGACCCCGAAATAAGCCACGGCCACAATCAGGATCGGCAGCCAGAAGCCCGGCTCGATAGCCACCCTGGGCAGGGTCCGACGCGGTGCCAGGATCACTCCGGCAAGCCTCGCTGCCTTCCGGTCGAGCCAGCCTGATATTGTTGATGAAACGTTATTATCCGGTTGAGATGTCACTCTGGAAACCTGAAATTCTGGGTTATATTCCGTCTTGCCCTGGCTCTCGCGCGCCGCTCTTCGGATAGTTTCGCCGGGTCAGTGTGCAGGACCTCATCCCTGATCTCCATCAGGTAGCTTTTGGCAGCCTCGTAGTCATAAGGTATGATACCGTCCAGGATGGCATCTTCGATCCGTTCCTTCAGGGCGCCAACCACTTGCCCCGGTTCAATCCCGCACAGCTCTATAATCTCATCGCCCCGCACCGGCGACTGGAAGCGTCGCATCCGGTCGCGAGCTTCTACATTGCCCATCCGGCGCGCCATCTCGTCGAAGTTTGCCAGGTAACGGTCCACCAGCTTCGGGTTGGCGGTGGTGATATCGGCGCGGCAGAGGATGAGCTGGTCGTCGAGGTGGTCGCCCGCCTCGACCATCAACCGCCGGATGGCGCTGTCGCTGACCCCTTCGTCAGTCAGGTTCACCGGGCGCATATGAAGGCGCACCAGTTTTACCAGCTTTCGCAGCGGCTCCTTGCCGAGCCTGAGCCGCCGGCCGATGCGCCACACCATACGCGCCCCGACCGCATCGTGACCGTGAAACGTCCAACCCTGTCCCGGTACGAAGCTCTTGGTGCGGGGTTTTCCTATATCGTGGAGCAGTCCGGCCAGGCGCACTACAGGGTCAGGGGTCTGTTCGGCTACGTGCTGCATCACCTTGAGTGAATGAAGCAGAACATCCTTATGATGGTGTCTGCCGATCTGTTCGACCCCGGACATAGCCATAACTTCAGGGGTGATTACGCTCATTATCCCGCTGTCGATGAGGAGTCTCATAGCTCCAACCGGGTCGGGACCACTCAACATCTTCCAGAACTCTTCACCGACTCGCTCCCTGGCTATGATGCGCAGACGGGCGGCGCTGTCACAGATCCCCTTCCAGGTAGGGGGATCGATCTTGAATTCGAACTCGGCGGCAAACCGCACAGCGCGCAGCATGCGCAGCGGGTCGTCTGAGAAGGTCACCTCGGCGGCGAGGGGTGTGCGCAGGGTTTTGCGCTCAATATCGCGAAGCCCGTCGAACAGGTCGATAAGCTCGTTCTCTCGGGGACCGGTCAACCCCAGCGCCAGGGCGTTGATGGTGAAATCGCGCCGCTGAAGGTCCTCCTCAATGGAGACCGGGATGACCTCAGCCGGCTTTCGGGAATCGGGGTGGTAGCTTTCGCGGCGGCAGGTGGCGAATTCGAGGTTTCGTTCCGGTGTGCGCACCAGTGCGGTGCCGAAACGGGTGTAGGTGACCACTTGACTCGTGCTGATGCGCTGTGCGACCTGGCTGGCAAGATGCGTTGCATCACCGACTACTGCCAGGTCGATGTCCCCCACAGCTCTTCCGAGCAGCGTGTCGCGCACACAACCGCCGACTGCGTAAAGCTCAAGCCCCAGTTTCCTGGCGACCTGGACCACCTCCTCTGGCAGTTGATCGCTAATCTTCTTTCTTATCCGGTCTATCTGTGATGGGAATGGTTTCACTGCCTTTTGCGATTTTTTTCAGACCTCGCTTCCGCAGAAGCTTCAGTCTCGATATATCAGATGACTTGCTACGCGCCACACCAGGGTCGAGCTTGAGATCGAGCGCCTCGCCGGAAAATCGAACAACCATCTGCCATCTGCCCATCTCGGCGTAACCACGAGCCAGGGCATGCAGACATCCGACCTCGTTATAATGGTTGTTGCGTGACTCTCTCCGGATACTGGTGAGGAGCTGCTCGTATGTTTGGGCCGCCTCTTCCCATTTCTCCGCCTTCATTAAGGCGCTTCCCAGGCACCAGAGGGAGGCGCGGCTGCCGGGATAGCGTTCGAGCAGCCGGCGCGCCTGTGTAATGGCGGAGTCCAATTCTTCCATCTCGATGGAAATCCAGGTCAGAGCCGAGCGCGCGGCGATGAATGAGAACCTTCCCCGTCGGGCCGCCAGCCGTATCAGTTCCAGACCCTGTTCACGTCGGTCGGATATGATGCCTACCCTGCGGAGCAACCCCGCGCGGCTGCTGCGGTAATAGTAGAAGCTTCCCAGCCCCAGGCAGGCGTCCCGGCAGGTGGAATCGATCTCCAGCGCCGCCTCCAGGTGCTTTGCAGCCCGCACCCCTTGCATGTAGGCATTCACCCAGTCGCCGCTTCGATAACTCTGAAACGAGCGGTAACCCAGGATCGTTCCGAGGTAGAATCGAAGATGCGCCGCATCACCCTTCTCCAGCAGACCTTCACAGATAGTCTGGACCTGCTGGCAGGCCTCCGCCAGAGCCTCGTTGTCGAGCTCGTCCTCATAGTCGATGGAGCGCCCGTTCAGCGCTGTGGCACGTATGAAATAGCCCTCCGGAGAATCAGGGTAGTTAGTCGATAGACTGTCGGCTATGGCCAGGGCTTCATCATACCGCTCGGAAGCCACCAGGTCGATCACCCGCACCGCCAGAGATGAATCGATACCTGCAGATTTATTCCATTCTCCGAAGGCGGTATTCGTCGTCAGGCAGAGCAACAGTGAACAGCTCAATGCCGCTTTGAGCATAATACCTGTTAAGGAGTGCAATTAACAGTGAACGTTTGCTACCCCCCCTTTAATTCCCTCCGCAGAGCGGAGGGGAGAGAATAAACTTAGAAGCATCGCACGCATTTTTGCAATTAGGAGTATATCACGATGGTTGAAGAGGTTTCTGCGCACAGCTTTAATGCGTGGCGGTCAGAATGCCAGTTATATCCCCCACCAGCTTCGGCGACTCAGGAGGTATCCCGGTCAGAACCTTGACCGGACCTACTTCCCTGGAATACCAGACCACCTGGCGAATTTTGCTGGTAGTGCCGTTGGTGTATGTATCGGTTCGAACCGTTTCGACCTGGATGCAGTCTTTCCACTGTTTGTTCGGCGCTTTAACTGTTCCCGCCGCCGATAGCTTCTGCTGCTGACTGGCACCGGCTGAGAGCCTGACACCCCCGTCCGGAGCGAGCACATCGTAGTTGTAGTTCTGGCGGTAGGTCTTGTCGCCGTCCGTTCTGGCGGGGAGGACAATCCGCGGTGGCCTGAAGACGGCGCTGTCGCCGTTGGACAGCGCCCGATACAGGTGTTTCAACCCCTCGGCGTCCCACAGGTATCCTGAGTGCGATACCTCGATGTCCCCGTATTTTCTGGTGGTGTCTGTAACGGTGAAGACCGTGAGGCTCCGGCTCTTGTGCAGATCGGTCACGGTCAGCGAACCGTGCCATCGGTCGCCGCGGCTGTCTTTCCATTCATAGGACCAGTAGCTGTTGTCCTTGAACGGATAATAGTCCTCCAGCCTGAGTCCTGCCGGCAGTTTGCCACCGCTCTTGCCTGAATCGCCGCCACATCCCGCCAAAATCAAGAATGTCAACAGCGGAATAATCCATCTGCTTCCCAGGATGGTTCGGGCAGCCCCGGCGGGAGATGCGGCATGAACTGACGACTTGTCCACTCTCGTCATCTGTATAGCCCCGATATGGTTGTTGTTGGTGGTCTATCTCAATATAAGGTATTTTACCTGATTCATTATCGGGAATCATTGATCAATGACCAACTCCATAATATAAGCCTTGAACCATCACGAGCAAGTTATTCGGGGCGCATTCCTTGCAGCCTGCACAAGCGGTCTTTATCTTTAGAACCGTGACAGGTAACATCAGACATATCGCTCCTGGTGGTCTGGCCCGTGGGGGGTGGAGGTTAAGATGACGGGAGCCCATCGTGCTATACGACTATACAGGGGGGCGATCTGCTCCTTTTCCGGTGCGGCAATTATTGTGGGGCTGGCGTTTCTGATACTTGTCGGTTACGGCTCTTTCAAATACCACCTTATCGGAGACTACGGCATAGAAACCGATTTCTACTGGGACTATGCGCCGGCGGCGCAGGGGCTTCAGCACGGCTTGGTAGACCTCGATCGCTACCGCTTCCGCGGCCCGGGCTACCCGTTAATACTGGCGGCTGTCTCCTTTATAGTTAGTGATATCTTCACCGCCGGGCGGCTGCTGTCTCTGTTGTCGGCCGGCTGGACGCTGCTTGTGGTTTACAGCCTGTTCAGATCCGCCTTCGGGCCGGCCTGGGGGTTCCTGGGCGTGCTGGCGTTGATAACGAACGGAACCTTCGTCGAATACAGCTTCCGGGTCGGGACCGATATGCCGTATCTGGCGCTCTGTGCCGCCTTTTTCTACCTGCTGGTCAACGGCGATGACCGGCGGCGGTTCCTTCTGGTGGGCTTTGTGGCCGGTATGGCCTATCTGACCCGCTATAACGGAGCGGCTCTGGTTCTTGTTGCGTTAGCCTGGGCTCTCTTCAGCGGGAAGGGGCTGCCGACTGGCAAGCGTCTGGAAAGAACCGCGGTTACGGTTACAGCACTGGCGATAACCATCGGGCCCTGGCTGTTATACCTGTATCTGAAAACCGGTGATCCATTCAACAACCCGAACATCTCCAACATCGCCTACGAGCTTTACGGTCGTGGCAAGATGGTCTGGGATAGATTCTGGTTTGAGGGAGCGAGCCATGCTCCGAATACCTTGATGGAGCTGGTAAGATCTGATCCAATTGGCCTGCTTCTGGCGTTGGGGAGGAACCTGGTCGTTCATATCTGGTTCGACTTCAGCCGTTTGATAGGCTGGCCGGTCGGGGTGCTGGTGATAGCGGGTTTGATCTGGCTGGTTCTCGGGCGGATGCAGATCGGTCGTCCGGGATGGGTGCTCATCTCCGGGGCGGCGGGCTATCTGGTTCTGGTACCGGTCTTTTACAGCCCGCGCTTCTCGCTGTCGATCCTGCCGGTTTACTTCCTGCTGGTTGGGCTGTTCTTTACCTCAAAGGAGATGACGGTTCTGCCGGGCTGGTGGCGTCTCAGGCTGCATCCGGCGTTGATAATAGTCACGCTGTCGCTGCTGTATGGACTGCCCGGGATAATCAAAATGACGCCGGAAAAGATGCGCGAGGGGCCGACTGGGATCCTGGAAGTGGCCAACGATTGGTCGATACGCAACCTGCCATACGGCAGGATTGCGGCCAGGAAGCCCCACGCCCCGTTTATCCTTGGGCAAGAGTTCGTTCCCCTGCCTCAGATGAGAGGAACCGATAATCTGATAGCCTGGATGAAACGCGAGCAGGTCGATTACCTGTTTCTCAATCTTCCGGAGCTCATGTATCGCCCCGCACTTGCACCTCTGCTTGCGTATCCGGAGAGTGACCCGCGGCTTACCCCTGTGTATGTAGAGAAAGATTATCCGCCAGCGGCGGTGTGGTGGTTGGTGAGAGATGACTCTGGGGTATCGGATACGATTGTGAAATCAGCGGATAAAAGATGAAACCCGGGTTGCAAGCAACCCGGGCCACCCTTCCGTTGGCATTTACACGTCATTCATCTCATCACTATCATCTTCCGGACGGCTTGAAATGGTCCCGCTTCGATGCGATACAGATAGACCCCCGACGGCAGGCCTGAGTGGTCGAATGTGGTCCTATGCACCCCGGCCGGCTGAGGCCCATCCACCAGCCCGACGACCTCCCGGCCGGTCAGGTCATAGACCGCAAGCCTCACAACAGCGGGCATCTTCAACGAGTAGCTGATGCTGGTAGAGCTGTTAAACGGGTTGGGGTAGTTCTGATTGAGTGACCAGATGAGAGGGTGTGGTTCATCCCCCGGCTTGCCGTTGTTTTCGTCCACGTTAAGCCGGACCGGCAGCACGATACTGCGCATAGCCCAGTCATCTTCGAGGATCAACTGCGCTTCATAGTCCCCCTCCTCGAGCCCAGCGGTGTTGATGGTGATTTTGATGGTTGTGCTGTCACCTGCCTCCACGGTTCCGGATTGCTGCTGGCAACTCAGCCAGTCCAGGTCCTGGACGCCGTCGTAGCTGCCCTGCTTGTCTATCGCTACATTGTGGGGGATATGGCTGCTTCCGACACCGTCGATCTCTTCCAACCGCGCGGCGAACTCAAGAGGGCCGTTGCCGGTATTGAAAAGGGTGACACTCCGACTGGCTCGGTGCGCCGGCGTCAGGGAATCTGTCAGTTCCCCGGGCTCAAGGTAGAACACAGGATGCAGCATATAGAAGTCGATCTGCAGGGTATCACCGCTGGTGTCTGTTTCGGTGTAAAATCCTCTGTAACCCCTTTTAACTGGCGTATAGGGGGGGTAAAAGACATCGGGAAACGCATAGTATCCATCAGCGTCGGTGGTATCGGAGAAGCCCCATTCCGATATAACAGACGCCTCTTCAATCGGCTTGTGCGTCTCAGCGTCATAGACATATCCTTGTAGTGCGAAGCTGGGTGAGTGAACAGGTGTATTGGTGAATAGGATGGCTCTGCGTGCTTCGAGCGTATCCGAGGTGGCAGGGTACTGGTTGCGGTATGTGTAGCTCAAGCCGGTCAGACCGTCCGGGCTGGAGATACCGACTGAAGCGAAAGGCATCTCCCAATCAGGCTCACCAGCGTATTGTGCGATTGAACGGTATTGAAAGAGGATCTCATTGTCACCGGTGCAGGTTGGGAATATCCGGGTATCGAACAGAATGACCTCAAAGGTCAGGTATTCCGGCTGAACTGTGTGGCGAAATTCGAACCACTCCACGATGAACCGGCCGGTCTCCTCGTCGTAGTAGTAATATGTCCCGGTAGTCTGCCTGGGCACCAGTCGATCCCAGAAGGGGGCAATCATCCCCATAGTTCCCCCTACCGCCAGGTTCATCGGGTAGTTCTGGTAGTTGATCATCCTGGACTGATTCCCGACCCCTATATAACCGTGCCAACCGATGGTGATGGTGTCGTATTCCCGACCGTAAAAGCGCAGTGGGAAAGGAAGCTCGACCAGTGCGGTCCTGCTATCATACACAGTATCGAATTCCACAAGCGTGCCCCGGAAATCTGGATCTTCGTGCCTTCTTGATATCTCGACCCAGTTGTATTCCGGTGCCTTATTCCAGCCCTCACCGTCGCTATCGTCCAGGCAGAGGTAGCCGTAATCGTCCGGACCCTGCGGGGAATTCTCGCGTGGTTCGCCCGCCTGCAGCTCAAACCCGGCTGTATCGACCAGGCCATTGTCATTACGCAGGACCAGCATCATCGTCAGTTTCGATCCCGGGATAGCGGTGCTGTTCAGTGCTATCCTGAATTCAAGACCATCCACACGGTCATGTTCCCCAACCTGTATTGAGGGGTAAGTAGTGGCGCCACGTATCACTGAGACAGCCCAGTTCAAAGAGATAAGTTCGGCGGCCATTCTCGGACAGTGAACCCTACCGATGTTCTCGAGTTCAATGTCCAGATTGGATACGCTGTCAGCTATCACCGCACCGCCCACCACCTGATAGACCTCCAGGTCGTGGGACAGGATGTCGAGGTTCACGGATGACCGCCAGCTCAGGTTGCCCGAGTTTAACTCGATTAAAAGGGTCGGTATGAGCTGGTCAGGTGTCTCGGGACTAACCTGAACCGTCACCGGACTATCGCCATCAACGGTGTCGCCCGGGGATATGTCGCCGAAGCCTATTTCATCCCCTTCTATAACAAGGTAACGTGATTCGCTGGTGATAACTGCAGTTACATCCTCCGCCGCTTGCTCCTCACCATAATTGGTGGCGGCAATAGAGAGGGCGATGGTTTCACCCGGGTTGACATAACCGTCGCCGTTACCAATCTCGGTGTCGTCGATTTCAAAGCCGGAGACGGCGACATATACCGGCTGTGAGGTGACCTCAGTCGTGTCCAGAAGTGGGTATATATCCCGGCCTGTAATGGTCAGATATAGCGTTCCTTCCGGGAGTTCACCCTCGATGTGGAAGCGAGCCAGACCTTCGCCATCGGTGTGGTTGGTGGTCATAAATACGGGCTCCCACTCGTGGTATTCGTCCGGATCCGGCATCTCACCCGGCAGATAGAGGGTGACCTGTGCCCCGACCATTGCGGACTCATCCTCGGCATCCACGACGCTGACCTCGACCAGCTTGGTTCCCGGTGACAGGATTTCCGGGAAGTCCGCCTCCACCAGCCGCGGCACACCTATCCAGGGCTGGATACCCGGATCCCCATAGTAGTCGGTGTCTGACTGATACTGAGCCATAATCTCATATTCAGGGTGGTCGTCGAATATCAGCGGCATCACGGCCCCTGCATATACCCGCCCCCAGCCGAGGGTCATATCGTGCAGGAAAACCCCGCTGACGTAACCCAGCCACATACTGTTGTTGAATATGGTGCGCGGGTCTCCCCATCCGGTCGCCCAGGCCACCGGGCCTTTCAGATTGTTGCGGTCGCCGGTGCAGAACATATTCCGCAGCGGACCTTCACCGTGCCCGCAGGTGTTGATCCCGATGGGGAAGACGGTGTTATTCTCAACACCTCGAAAGCTGTGCAGCCAGTAGTGATTTTCAGCCCGGCCGATCATTACATTTATCTTCTCATTTAGCCATCGGGCCAGAACCGGACCGATTCTCTCTCCAGAGCGATCATCGGTCCCATCAGTTTCCTGAATACGGATTTCAATGAAACCAAGCGACTTGAGCACCTCTTCACCCCAGCGTGTGGTCAGTGGAAGTGTTTCGTTGTAATCTTCGCCCCAGCACTGTGAGAAAACGCCTCCGCGGGTGAACCAGTCGGTCTCTTCCATCCACGGCTCCATCTCGTATGACAGCGTCCTGGCGACCGCCAGCTCCATCCTGTCCGCCGTTCCGGATCCGAATCGACCGACGCCGACATCCCCGAAGAAGTCATCGCCTTCAAGAAGACCGAATTCATAATCGGCGTGATTATCAGATGGCCAGGAGGTGTTCCCCTCAAACGACTCGAGCAGCCACACTTGGACAGCATCAGGTCTATCGCCCAGGAGGAGGATGTGTTCGAAGGGATCGACCCCGTCATCCAGGTACTGTTCGTAGAGTGTGCGTATGTCGTCGCGGATGGCTTCCGGTTCGAGCGCCTCCTCGGCGCTGTAGCGGAGGATATCGACTCTGTTGCCGGACCTGCGCTTCCACTCGATAAGCGGGATGGCGTAGGGGAGGCAGTTTGTGTGCGCAACGACCAGGTAGTGACCGATATAATCTCGCTGCTCCTGGTCACGGCCGATGCAGTCGCTGTTGAGGGCCAGGGCTCCGATTAGCTTCAGGAATTCGCGGCTCCGGTTGCGGCGCGGACCGGTATGTTCGACCGGGTTCACCGGCGGGTCATCTGTAAAGCGAACGGCGGCTTCGAGTCGGTCGTGGTGGATGTAGGTCTCCGTTAATGGGTCATATTGCACCGGATATACAGTCAGCAGCACCATCCTCACCCCGCGCATCACCACCGGACGGTTCAATCTGGCCGGCTCCGGTGGATACAGTTGACCTGCGGCGTAGAATTCATCGTTCAATCTGATATTCTTGGAGTTGTCGATGAGCGGTTCCGGTGGGTGTTCGGCGTGCAGGTAACGAGGTTCATCGCGGACAATTTCGAGCCTCAACCCATTCCTGGGCGGCACAATCAGGTATCGTGAAATGGCGGGCAGATTCGGCAGCCCGGGTTCTGATGTTGCTCCTTCACCCGATAGTCTGAACCGGACGTAGGTCTCACCTTTGACCTCAACCGGCACGCTGGTGAGGTCGCAGGCGTCGAAAGAGATGGCGATACCAGCCGAACCCTCGATGCTGAAGGCTGCATGGTTGGTTGTTCCTATGGGTGATAGGGTAGGTGGGGCTCCCGGCAGGTTGATTGACGAGATAACAAGCAGACAGAGAGCGCCTTTTCCGAGTATCATCTATGCCTCCAGTGAGCAGAGCAAACCGTTAAGTGATTCATAAATTCAATATACGAAATATTCGTAGTGGATGAAAACTGTGCAAGCTTCAGCCTTTGGAAGTCTTGAGGTCAACATAATCAGGCAGTCCGAATGTATTTTGCACGCTGTCATCCCGAAGCTTCGGGATGACAGAAGAATCAAATACTTGGCTGGCAGACGATCCCGAAGCTTCGGGATGCACTGGACTGCTGACCTGCAAGACCTGATGAAACGCTGGTGGATGCTTGCGCTAATGGTGACAGATGATTATATTACCAATGTTTGTTAAGGCAGCTCTCTTGTCTGTACCGGCAAGATTAATGCCGCTTTAGCTCAGTTGGTAGAGCAACGGACTGAAAATCCGTGTGTCCCCAGTTCGATTCTGGGAGGCGGCACCTGTTAGAAGTTAAGAGTTAAAAGTTAAGAGTTAAAAGTTAAGAGTTAAAAGTTAAGAGTTACGAATTGAAAGGTGAAAGGTGGAAGGCAGAAGATTTGCCCTTTGCCTTTTACCTTTTTCCTTAATCTGAACAGTCTGGCATAAGTTGCAGGATTTGCACACCTCCCTCTTGAACGAGAGCCCTGAAACCGCATCGACGGACAGGTTATCACTGATGGAGAGCCGGCTTCCGGCGATGATGGAGCTGGCCAGCAATTGCCGTCTCTGTCCGCGTAAATGCGGCGTTGACCGAACGGCTGATGAGCTGGGAACTTGCGTGATACCATTTGGGCCGGTCTATTCCAGCGCCAATCTGCATTTTGGCGAAGAGCCGCCCATCTCCGGCTTCCGCGGCTCCGGCACTATCTTTCTGACCGGCTGCAACCTGATGTGCGACTTCTGCCAGAACTTCCCCATCAGCCACCTGCGTCACGGCAACCCCACCACCACGACCGAACTGGCCCGGCAGATGCTCGAGCTTCAGGAATACGGCGCACATAACATCAATCTCGTCACCCCCACCCACCAGGCGGCAGCCCTGTATGAGACCCTCCTCATCGCATTCAAACGCGGGCTCAACATACCCGTAGTGTATAACTGCGGAGGATATGAATCGCTTGAGGTGCTGCAGCTCTGGGACGGTATTGTCGACATCTATATGCCGGATGCAAAATACGGGCGTGACGAACCTGCAAGCCGCCTCTCGAACGCCCCGGATTACGTTCACCATAATCGCATGGCCCTGAAGGAGATGCACCGGCAGGTTGGGGTGCTGCAGACCGACGACCGGGGAGTCGCCCTCAGTGGGCTGCTCATCCGACATCTGGTCCTTCCTGGGGATTATTCCGGCAGCGAGGAGGTATTCAGGTTTATTGCTGATGAGTTGTCTCCCGATACCTACATCAGCCTGATGAGCCAGTATTTCCCGGCCTGGCGCGCCCTCGAACATCCGGTTCTGAGCCGCAAGGTCAGCCGCGATGAATACCGCAGGGCTATGGAGGCGCTCGAGCGTTGCGGGCTCAGCAACGGATGGATCCAGCCTTTTTGAGGGAGAGATGAAACGAACCAGCCCGGAACTGGAAACTAACCGATATTTAACAATTGAGACCCCCATCGGCACTATGT